>NZ_JAAORI010000006.1 GCF_017696075.1 Prochlorococcus marinus XMU1411 | reverse complement strand
TTACTTACTTTTAAAGGATTAAAATAAGTGGGAAAAAGTTTTTATTTGTTGAATAAATTTATTTTTTTCAAATTAAAAAAAAACTATTAAACAAAATCAATTATTTTTACTATCTTTTTCAACAAATTAACTTTATTTTTGATAGATTTCCACAGACACTAATTTTTTTGGATTTTAATATCCTAAAATTTTGGTAATATTTTGTAAGGAAGGTTCAATATTTTTTCTAAAAACAGCATCATTATTTTTAATAGCGCAATCGGGGTCTTTTAAGCCATTTCCAGTGAGAACACAGACAATAGTCGACTCTTTCTGAATTCTATTTTTATTTTTAATTAGCCCAGCAACTGATGCTGCGCTTGCAGGTTCACAAAAAACACCTTCTTTGGCCAGAATTTTATAAGCATTTATTATTTCATTATCTGTAACTGACTGAAAGTCTCCTTTACTTTCTTTTTTTACTATTTTTGCTTTTTCTCTATTTACAGGATTACCAATTCTTATTGCTGTAGCAATTGTTTCAGGATTTTTAACTATTATATTTTGAACTAACGGAGCAGAACCTTCTGATTGAAAACCCATCATTGTAGGTAGTTTTAAATTTCTTTTTATTTTTGAATATTCTTTAAATCCCATCCAATAAGCAGTTATATTTCCAGCATTGCCCATAGGAATACAAAGCCAATCAGGTGCAAAACCTAAGTCATCAACTATTTCAAAAGCTGCTGTTTTTTGCCCTTGTATTCGATATGGATTAACAGAATTAACAAGTTCTACAGGATGTTCTGATGATAAATCTCTTACAATTTCAAGAGCTTTATCAAAATTTCCATTAATAGATATTATCTCGGCTCCGTACATTAAAGCTTGCGCAAGTTTTCCTTGTGCAACATATCCTTCTGGTATTAAAACATAAGGTTTTAATCCTCCTCTAGAAGCATATGCAGCAGCAGCGGCAGAAGTGTTTCCAGTACTTGCACAAATGACGGCTTCACGTCCTTCTTCTTTTGCTTTGCTAATTGCCATAGTCATACCACGGTCTTTAAAAGATCCTGTGGGATTAAGACCATCATATTTTAAAAAAACTCTTGTTTTATTTCCAATTAATTTGCTTATTGATTCACTGAGAATTAATGGAGTATTACCCTCGTTTAAAGAAATTATGGGTGTTTTCTTTGTGACTGGAAGATATTGTTTATATGCTTCAATTAAGCCTGGCCATCTTTTTTTTGTGTAGTTAATACGTAATTTATTTTTGATTTTATTTAATAACATAATGACTGTTTTAATTTGTTTTAATTTTTTCTAGAGGAGAATTTGTGAAAAATTCTAATAATTCTGTAATAGATTCTACTTTATTCATAACTTTGCTCAAAGCGTTGACATCTAAAATTACAGTTTTAGTTGGATACCCTTCAAAAAACCTTATCAGATTTATTTTTCCTTTTCCTAAGTCAATACCTTTTATTACGCTTGATCTAAGAGCTAACATACCTGTTCTTGCATCATCTGCTCTGGTTGGATGAATGATTGATGAAAGTCTTGTTAAAAAAACATTCCCTATTTCTGAATATACTAATTTGCTTGCAACTGTAATTGGGATCTCAAACTCTTTATTTAATACTGATCTGATTTCTTTATCAGGAGACCCAGTTGCTTTTAAAATTCTTTTCAAATTTTTCGTTGAATTACCGTCTTCAGCAAATGTTTTTAATGAATTTACTTTAATAGTTCGGGAAAATATATTGTATACAATTTTAATTTCTTCAGCCGCTTTAGCTTCTGAAACATTGAAAAGAAATTGAGAACTAATAAGAATAAAAAATATTTTTACTATTAAAAATTTACTAAATTTCATTTCAGATATTTGAGCCAGCTGCAATTTTTACAAGTCTAACCACGCCTTTTTCTGTTACTTTCCTTGCAATTTTTATGCCCATTTCTTTTGTATAAGGTTCACTTATTAGTCGAGGTAACCTTTTGAGAAAAATATCAATTGAATAACCAGGAACTTTTTGTACAATTTCTAGAAAGTTTCTCAATGGCTCTACATACATTATAAGGTCATTTAAATTATTGGTTTCATCAGTCGTATTTAATTTAATTGAGATTGGAAGGTAGTTATTTAAATTTTTTAATATTTTGAGACTTAGTAAATCTATTTGATTTGTTAATCCCTCAATTATTTCATCTCTAAGAAATCCTCCTTTCGGAGAAAATAGAAGGTTTATGACTTCATCTAAAAGTTTTTCCAAATCAAGGTTCGTCTGTTTTGCTGCATTAGATAATAGATCCTCTAAGCGGTCCCACTTAAATTTTTTATTATCAAAAAGCATTTCTTTTAAGCTTTCTCTTAATTGTGGATCAGGATCTTCCATCAATCTTCTTGCAAAATATGGATAAGCTGCACCTAGAATCTTAAAGTTTGGATCAACACTTAAAGCAATTCCTTCTAGTGTCAATAGCGACCTAATTATAAGTGCATAATATGGAGGTAATTTGAATGGAAATTTATACATAACACCAGACATATCATCAGTAACACTTTTGAAATCCATTTTTGAAACCCCTTGTTCAACAACATTAATAAAAACATCTTGAAATGCTGGGACTATTGGTTCTAGATTAACTTCTTCTGATAAAAATCCTAACTTAACAAAATCTTTAGATAATTTATCAAAATTTTTATTCACTAAATGTACGACAGCTTGTATTAGACCAGATCTAGAGTCTCTAGAGACTTCGCTCATCATTCCAAAATCTAGGTAACATAATCTACCGTCTTTCAAGGCTAATAAATTACCTGGATGTGGATCAGCGTGGAAAAAACCATGTTCTAAAAGTTGTTCTAAACTGCATTGCACTCCAATATCGATCATCTTGTCAGGATTAATGCCTAATTTTTTCACATCTTCTAGATTGGTTAATTTTGTACCATCGATCCATTCCATCGTTAAAACTCTTCTTGATGTTATCTCTTTATAAATTTTTGGTACAGCAATCATTGGGTTATGTTTATGCATATTTCTAAATTTTTCTGCATTATCAGCTTCGTTCAAGTAATCCATTTCTTCAAAAACTCTTTTACCTAATTCATCAATTAATGCGACGAGATCGCTTCTTATCAGTCCAATATTGTTTTTTAGCCAATAAGCAATATTTCTGACTATGTAAAGATCTAAAGTAATTTGTTCTCTTAAACCTGGTCGTTGGACTTTGACAGCAACAATTTCTTTGTTTTTTAGTATAGCTTTATGCACTTGTCCTAGAGATGCAGCAGAAATTGGCTCCTTATCAATTTCTAAAAAAATTTCATCGATTTTGGATCCTAAGTCCTCTTCTATCAATTCCATTGCTTTATCTCCGTTAAATCCTGGTAATTGATCTTGTAATTCAGATAATTGTTCGAGAAGAATCACTGGAATGATATCTGGCCTTGTTGATAAAGCTTGACCTGCTTTAACAAATGCTGGCCCAAGTTCTACTAATAAGTTTGTTAATTCTTTTGCTCTACATCTTGCTTTGTCTTGATTTTTCAATCTACCAGTTAATTTATCCCAGCCAACAGAAAATAAATAGGCAAAAATGGGTATGAGTGTTTGCCAAAGTCTTTTGAAAAGTCTTTTTGGATTTTTCTTGTAAATTTTCGATATTGTATCTGGATCATAATCCAACAGACCAGATACCTCAATAAAATCAGTAAAGTCTTCTTTCATAACTTTATATATTTAAAACCTTTATTTTTTTTTAAAAAGAAGTTAATTTTTTTATATGGAAGATTTATCATGCTCATACAATTAAAGATAGAAAATATTGCCTTAATTGAAATTATAGAAATTAATTTCGAAAAAGGTTTAAACATCATTACTGGAGATTCTGGTTCAGGAAAATCACTGATTTTAGACTCCTTAGATGTGTTATTTGGTGGAACTAATATACCTTTAAAGCACTTAATACGTAAAGGGAAAGATCATTGTGTTATCGAGGCAAAATTTTCTTCTTCTTTTCAAATTAATAACTGGTTAATCAGTAATGGTTTTAAAACTAGTTCTTCAGTACTAAATATTAAGAGAAAATCTTATAGAAAAAATAAGAAAGTTTTATCTAAATATAGCCTTAACAATTTAGCAATTAATAAAAGATTATTAGAAGAACTTGGACGATTATTGATAGATTTTGCAGGTCAATCAGATACGTTTATATTTGATACTCAAGATAAAAAAAGATCAATAATAGATGATTTATGTTCGCAAGAATTGAGAGATACTAGTATAAAGATTAAAAAAATATGGGGAGAAAGTCAGCTTTTAAAAGGATTACTGAATGAAAAAATAGAATCTTTTAGGAAACAAGAAGAAAATAACTTAGTAGTTAAACAAATGTTGAAGAGTTTAGAGGAAGCTAACTTAGATTCCAGCGAGGAGATTATAGAATTAGAGCTACTAGAAAATAAACTTGTAAATAATCTTGAAATAAATAATTCAATTCAATCATCGTTGGATAATTTAAATAAATTTAGTCATGATGAACCATCAGTTTCATTTTTGATAAATCAATCATTAAAAAATTTAAATAGATCAGCGAATTTTGATTTACAAATTCAAATATTTAGAGAAAAGTTATTATTTATCCAAACTTGTGTTGAAGATCTTATTAATGCTCTTAATTTATACATACAAGAAACAGATAATAATGAATTTAATCTTTCAGAAATACAAAAAAGATTATTTTTTTTAAAAAACTTAGAAAGAACTTTTTCCTTGGATTTACCTCAATTAATTGATAAGCGAAATCAATTGAGGAGATATTTTCTAAAAAACGATCAAGATGATGAGATTCGTAATATAGAAAATCAAATCAAGAACCTAGAAAGTAATTTAAATTGTTTATTTATTACTCAATCTAAAGAAAGAAAAAAAATAGCTAAAGAGTTACAAGATTCAGTAATCTTTATTTTAAGAAATCTAGGATTAGAAAATGCAAATTTTTCAATTCAATTTACCGAATGTAAGCCTTCTGGTGATGGAATTGACAATATAAATTTTTTGTTTTCAGCTAATCCTGATCAGAAGCTTGCGGAATTATCAAATGTTATTTCTGGAGGAGAAATGTCAAGATTTTTATTAGCTATTAAATCTAGTATTTCTAAAAAACCAAATACTTTCTTTTTTGACGAAATTGATAATGGTTTAAGTGGTAAATCTTTATTTTCCTTGGTTGAGCTAATAAAAAAAATTTCTAAAGATCAACAGGTTTTATGTATCACACATCAGCCTACCCTAGCTGCTGCAGGATTAGCTCATTTTAAAGTTAATAAAAACGTGATTGATGGAATAACTTATACTTCAATATCAAAACTAACTTCAAAAAAACAAAGAAAGCATGAATTAGTAAGTCTTATAGGTGGAGGTTCTTCCGAATTAAACGAATATGCTTCTAGACTTCTTGAACAAGCAGCTGCATAAAACAGAAAAATTTCGACTATAATAACCTTTTTAAATCAAAGCTAGATTTAAACATGGTTAATAAAATCAGTAATAGTTTTAAAGGTGATAACGAAATTAATATTAGAGGGGCTCGTCAGCACAATTTAAAAAATATCGACTTATCTCTGCCTAGAAATAAATTTATAGTTTTTACAGGTGTGAGTGGAAGCGGTAAAAGTTCTTTAGCTTTTGATACGATTTTCGCTGAAGGTCAAAGAAGATATGTTGAGAGTCTGTCGGCATACGCGAGGCAATTTCTGGGTCAAGTAGACAAACCAGATGTTGATAATATTGAGGGCTTATCACCTGCTATTTCAATTGATCAAAAGTCTACAAGTCATAATCCTCGATCAACAGTAGGAACAGTTACAGAGATACAAGATTACCTAAGATTGTTGTTTGGTCGTGCTGGCGAGCCACATTGTCATCACTGTGGTATTCCAATTGCGCCTCAAACAATTGATGAGATGGTTGATCAAATTCTTCTATTACCAGAGGGAACAAGGTACCAATTATTGGCTCCTGTTGTTAGAGGAAAGAAAGGAACACATACAAAATTAATAAGTGGATTAGCTGCTGAGGGCTTCGCTCGGGTAAGAATCAACGGAGAAGTCAGAGAACTTGTTGATAGTATTGAATTAGATAAAAATCGAACTCATAATATTGAGGTAGTAGTTGACAGATTAATTGCAAGAGAAGGAATACAAGAAAGATTAAATGATTCTCTACAAACTTGTCTCAAAAGAGGAGATGGTTTAGCAATAGTAGAAGTTGTTCCAAAAAAAGGAGAAAACTTACCTCCTAATTTGGAACGAGAAAAACTTTATTCAGAAAATTATGCATGTCCTGTACATGGATCAATTGTTGAGGAACTTTCTCCTAGATTATTTTCTTTTAATAGCCCATATGGGGCCTGTCCAGATTGTCATGGTATTGGTTATTTAAAAAAATTTACTGCGGATAGGGTTATACCAGATAAAACATTACCTGTTTATGCTGCAATAGCTCCTTGGAGTGAAAAAGATAATACTTATTACTTCTCTTTGCTTTATTCTGTAGGACAAGCTTATGGTTTTGAATTAAAAACCCCTTGGAAAGATTTAAGTGATTTGCAAAGAAAAGTTCTACTATTGGGATCAGATAAACCAATATTAATTCAAGCTGATAGTCGATTTAAAACTTCTAGTGGTTTTGAAAGACCATTTGAGGGAATTTTACCAATACTAGAAAGACAATTTAATGAAGCTAATGGAGAATTAGCTAAACAAAAATTAGAAAAGTATCTAGAATTAGTCCCATGTAAAACCTGTTCTGGCAAAAGATTAAGACCTGAGGCTTTGGCCGTTAAACTTGGTCCATACAATATCACTGACTTAACCTCTATAAGTGTTGCTGAAACCCTAACTCACATAGAGCGTATCATGGGATTAGGTAAGACTAAAAAGGATAATATATCTTTATCAGAAAAACAAAAGCAGATATGTGAATTGGTTTTAAAAGAAATTCGCTTACGTTTAAAGTTTTTAATTAATGTTGGTTTAGATTATTTAACTTTAGATAGACCAGCTATGACTTTGTCTGGCGGAGAGGCTCAGCGTATTAGATTAGCTACTCAAATAGGCGCAGGGCTTACTGGTGTTTTATATGTTTTAGATGAGCCAAGTATTGGTTTACATCAGAGAGACAATGATAGGTTATTAGAAACATTAAAAAGCTTAAGAGACCTTGGCAATACTTTAGTAGTAGTTGAACATGATGAAGATACAATGAAATCCGCAGATTATTTAGTAGATATTGGCCCAGGGGCAGGTGTTTATGGTGGGGAAATTATTGCTAAGGGGTCATATCAAGATGTTCTGCAATCAGAGAGGTCTTTAACTGGGGCTTATCTCAGTGGTAGGAAATCGATTCCTACTCCAAAAGAACGTAGATCATCTGTAAAAAAAAGTTTACTTTTAAATAAATGTTCTAAAAATAATTTAAAAAATATATCTGTAGAATTTCCTTTAGGAAGATTAGTTTCTGTAACTGGTGTTAGCGGTAGTGGGAAAAGTACCTTGATAAATGAATTACTACACCCTGCTTTGTGTCATTCTTTAGGATTAAAAGTTCCTTTTCCTCAAGGGGTAGAGGAGTTAAAGGGTATAAAAGCAATTGATAAGGTTATCGTTATTGATCAATCTCCAATTGGAAGGACACCAAGATCAAACCCTGCTACTTACACTGGTGCTTTTGATCCTATAAGGCAGATATTTACTGCCACAGTTGAAGCTAAAGCGAGAGGATATCAGGCTGGCCAGTTTAGTTTTAATGTGAAAGGAGGAAGATGTGAAGCGTGTAAAGGCCAGGGAGTTAACGTTATCGAAATGAATTTTTTACCTGATGTGTATGTTCAATGTGAAGTTTGCAAAGGAGCTCGCTTTAATAGGGAAACTCTTCAAGTTAAATATAAAGGTTTTAATATATCTGACGTTCTAGAGATGACTGTTGAACAAGCTGCAGAAAATTTTTCTGCTATACCTCAAGCTTCTGATAGATTATCTACATTAGTAGATGTCGGCTTAGGATATGTTAAATTAGGCCAACCTGCTCCTACATTATCTGGAGGAGAGGCTCAAAGAGTTAAGTTAGCCACAGAATTATCTAAAAGGGCTACTGGAAAAACTCTATATTTGATTGATGAACCAACTACAGGTCTAAGTTTTTATGATGTCCATAAATTAATGGATGTGATACAACGTTTGGTAGATAAAGGGAATTCTGTAATTGTTATCGAACATAATTTAGATGTTATTAGATGTTCTGATTGGATTATTGATTTAGGACCTGATGGAGGAGATAAAGGCGGCGAAATTATTGCAGAAGGTATTCCTGAAGATGTAGCTAAACATCCCACAAGTCATACAGCAAAATATCTTAAAAAAGTTCTCAAATAAAAAATCTTTGTTGTATTTCTTTGTATTTTTAATTATTTATGAGAAACGATAGTCGTCTTAAAAGGGTTTAACTATAGTCTAGGGCTGCCTTTTGCATAACTTTTGGATAAAAAAATTTAAAATCATAATCCTTTCTTAATATTTCCTTTCGAAATTCAGCTTATTTGTATTAAAGGCCGTTGATCGGAGTATTAACTTTATGAAGTTTAAATTTTTACATTTACATTTACATGGCCTTATACGTTCTAAAAATCTTGAATTAGGTAGAGATCCAGATACGGGTGGGCAAACACAATATGTTTTAGAGTTAGTTAAAAGTTTAGCTAATACTTCTGAAGTTGATCAAGTAGATTTAGTTTCTCGTTTAATTAACGATCCTAAAGTAGATGATGAATATTCTCAAGAAGAAGAATTTGTAGAACCTGGAGTTAGAATTTTAAGATTCAAATTTGGACCTAATAAATATTTAAGAAAGGAATTGCTTTGGCCTTATTTAGATCAACTAACTCAAAGCCTCATCTCTTATTATCAAAAAAATAAAAAGCCTAATTTTATTCATGCACATTATGCAGATGCTGGATATGTAGGAGTTAAACTAAGTCAATCCTTAAATGTTCCACTTATTTTTACTGGCCATTCTTTAGGACGAGAGAAAAAAAGAAAATTGCTTGATACAGGTTTAAAAACTAATCAAATAGAAAAGCTTTATGCAATAAGTAAAAGAATTGAGGCAGAAGAAAAAGCGTTAAAGTCAGCAGATATTGTTGTTACAAGTACTAAACAAGAATCAGTTTATCAATATTCCCAATATTCTTCTTTTTCACCTCACAAAGCTAAAGTAATCCCTCCTGGTGTTGATCATAATAAGTTTCACCATATTCACTCAACAACAGAGACAGCTGAAATTGATAATATGATGCAACCTTTTCTAAAGGACTCTACTAAACCTCCATTATTAAATATTTCTAGAGCCGTACGCAGAAAAAATATACCTTCTTTGATTGAGGCATATGGAAGATCTGAAAAATTAAAAAGAAAAAGTAATTTAATTTTGATTTTGGGTTGTCGAGATAGTACTTCAAAACTTGACCCTCAACAAAAAGATGTTTTCAATAGTATTTTTGAAACGATTGATAAATATAATTTGTATGGAAAGGTAGCTTATCCAAAAAAGCATCTTCCAAGTCAGATTCCTGCCTTATATAGGTGGGCTGCTAGCAGAGGAGGTGTATTTGTAAATCCAGCTTTAACAGAGCCTTTTGGTTTAACCCTTCTTGAAGCTTCTTCATGTGGATTACCAATAGTATCAACAAATGATGGAGGACCAAAAGAAATTCACTCAAAATGTGAAAACGGACTTCTAGTAGATGTTACTGATATTAATGAGTTGAAAGTTATTCTTGAAAAAGGAATTTCTGATAATAATCAGTGGAAATTATGGAGCAGAAATGGAATTGAGGGTGTTAATAGGCATTTTAGTTGGAACACTCATGTACGCAATTATTTATCAATACTTACAGAAGAGTTTTCAAGATTAAATAGTTATTCTTCATCTGATATTAAACATAGTTGTTTAAAAGGAAGTTCTTCACTAATAAAACCCCATTGATCAAATACTTTAGGATCAGGGTGAAGAATTAGCTGATTGTTATGAGTTTTCTTTAGTTTGAACCCTTTTTTGGATAGTTTTTTCATTAAGTTAGCAGTTTCTTCAAATCTTGATGCCATTGCATCAAGACTTGAGCAGTCACTTGTTAATCCATTATCTTTCCATGTAAAAAAACTCATAATAAATTTTTTAAAGATTGATTTTTAAAACTATACCTAAAATTATAAGTAAAATGTTGATCTTCCAAAAATTTTCAACTATTTTTTGTTCCTTAACTCCTTGTAGTTCAAAATGGTGATGCAGTGGAGCCATTAAAAATATGCGTTTACCTCTGTGAAATAATTTTTTTGTAATTTTAAAAAAACCTACTTGAATCATTACCGATAATGATTCAACAATAAATATTCCTGAGAAAATAGATAGGGTAAAAACGCTATCGGTTAATAATGCTATAGAACCCAGAATTGCACCAATACTTAGAGATCCTGTGTCACCCATAAATATTTTTGCAGGATAACTATTGTACTTAAGAAATCCTAAGCATATGCCGGACATTGAATAACATAGGATACTAAAAACAAAAAGTTCTTGCTGTTCTTTCATCAATATTTCTGTTCCTAATCCATAAAAGACAATACCACTGCATCCTGCTGCTAATCCATCAAGGCCATCAGTTAAATTTACTGAATTACTTATGCCAACTAGTACTAAAAAAGAAATTGGCAATATGAAAATATTCATATTTATTCCCCAAGAGTCAGATACTGTTATTAACGGACTTATTAAATTTTTTTCATAGGCTAACAATATAAAAATTATTGAGATGATACTTTGTAAAGCAAATTTTTCTTTTGTTTTTAACCCTGTATTTTCTTTGTTCTTAATACTTAAATAATCATCTAAAAACCCTATAATAAAAAAGCCAAAAATAGTTAGTAATAAAAGAAATAATTTTAGAGATTCTAAACTTATAGTTATTATCAAAAGAAAAATTAAAAAAGGGACTATCATAAAAATCCCTCCCATTGTTGGGGTATCACTTTTTTTATAGTGATTAGCAGGACCTTCAGTTCTAATGTTCTGAAGTAAATTTAATTTTCTGATTATTTTTAGACCATTCTTTGTTGTTAATAAAGAAATAAAAAAAAATAACGTGAAAACTCCAAAAAGAATAAAACTATTAAAAAAATAGGAGGTTACTACTAAAACAAAAGTATTTAATATTGATAACGATTTGTAGTTAAACTTATTAATCTTCCCAATCATCTTCTGAAGAGTCTTCTTCAGTCTTATAATCTTCCTTTTCTCCCATTAATGCTGAAAGTTCTTCTTCTTCTATAGTACTAATTTCTTGTGAATCTCCTTCATTTTCTGCAACAAGTCTTCCTGTATTTTCAAGCCAAGATAGCAGATCAGGTTCATCTCTTAATGGTAAAACCGGAGCTGGGTCATCTCTGTGGTAGCAAGTTAAAGCAGGATTGACTTCAGAAATATCGTCTAATCTAAGTTTTAGTTTATTTGAGTCCATTAAAGGTTAAGTTCTATATATAAGATAATACATAATGATGCACACGAAAAACTTTGTTTGATAAAGCAAATTTAAAATACTTTTTTATCTGGATAATTTCATTGTTGCTGTCTGGATTATTTAAACTTATTGGGTATTTGAATCCTAATGTTTTAATAATTAATAACTTTCTTCTCTTTTTACTAGTTTTTGGTCCAGCTCTTTTAGTTACAATGATATTAGTTTTTAAAAAGTATTTAAATTCTTAATTACGTTAAAATTTAAATTTATGGAGCAAATTTAGATGCCGCAGGTAAAAAAAGTTGTACTAGCTTATTCTGGCGGGGTAGATACTAGCGTTTGTATTCCATATTTAAAGAATGAATATGGAATTTCAGAAGTCGTTACTTTTGTAGCAGATCTTGGACAAGGCGAGGATTTAGAATTTATTAGGCAAAAAGCTTTAAATGCTGGTGCGTCTCAATCAGTTGTTGGTAATTTAGTTAATAGTTTTATTGAGAGATACGCTTTTCCAGCTATTAGAGCAAACGCTTTATATTTAGATAAATATCCTTTATCTACAGCTCTTGCAAGGCCTTTAATTGCTGAAAATCTAGTAAATCTTGCTCGAGAAATTAATGCTGATGCAGTAGCTCATGGATGCACTGGTAAAGGTAATGATCAAGTTCGATTTGATTTAGCAATTAATGCCTTAGGCCCTGATTTAGAAATAATCACTCCTGCAAGGGAGTGGAATATGAGTAGGGAAGAGGCAATAGTTTATGGAGAAAAATTTGGTATCCCTGCACCAGTATCAAAAAAATCACCATATTCAATAGATGTAAATTTACTTGGCAGGAGTATTGAAGCGGGGATTTTAGAAGACCCAATGCAAGAAGCACCTGAAGATATATTTGCTATGACATCATCTATTCATAATTCACCTGATTCCCCTCAAGACATAGAAATTGTCTTTAAAAACGGTTTTCCAGTTGGAATTAATGATGAATTTTTAACTCCAGTAGAGATAATTCAAAAAGCAAATGATCTTTCAGGTGCGCATGGTTTTGGAAGAATAGATATGATTGAAGATCGAGTAGTAGGAATTAAAAGTAGAGAGATTTACGAAACACCTGGCCTCTTACTTTTAATCAAAGCTCACAAAGAATTAGAGAGCATTACTTTAAACCCAGATGTTATCGAATTTAAAGGAATAGTAGAAAAAAAATGGGGTCAATTAGTCTATCAAGGTTTTTGGTTTGGACCTCTTAAAGATAGTTTAGATGCATTTATTTCATCGACTCAAACTTCAGTTAATGGAAGAGTAAAGATTAGACTTCATAAGGGGAATGCAATAGTAATTGGTAGAATGTCGGAAAATAATTCACTTTACAGGGAAGATTTGGCAACTTATAGCAAAGATGATGACTTTAATCATTCCTTAGCGGAAGGTTTTATTTATATGTGGGGTATGTCTAATAAAATTTGGGCTGAGTTAAATTCAAAAGCAAAAGATTAATATTTATGACTCTGAGTTTTCTTTGGTTTTAGCATTATCTTTTCCAGCATTTGAAGTATTTCCGCTTACTACTGATTGATTTTCCTTAGATTCATCTTTAGTTTCTGGATTTTCTTTATCATCTGTTTGAGGTGAACTTTTAGTAGAAGGTCTTGGAGTCGGTAAAGGCCCTTCTTGTTTAACGGTCATATATCTAATAACATCTTCACTAAGTCTCATAGCTTTTTCAATTTTAAAAATATGTTGTCCATCACCTTGATGACTTAGTTGGACGTAAATACCTTCTCTATGTTTTGCTATTTGGTAAGCTAATCTTCTTTTACCCCTCATTTGACTATCAAGGATGGTACCGCCAAATTCTTTTAAAAGCTTATTGTATTTATCGATGTGGTTAGTTACTGCATCTTCCGCAATATCTGGGCGGAGGATGTACATGGTTTCGTAATAAGATTGTTGATCGTTCATAGTTTCAGACAAGGTCTTTGGCTCATAAATTGATGTGATGAGCGTCTGTTCATCTTTAACGATACATCATGATGTGCAGTTCCTTGAAAATCAACATCATTTATTTTAAAGATAATTCTTGAGTGCGTCATTCATAATATGAAAAGGTACTTCTAAGCCATTTGTCCAAAATGATAATGATTTCAACCCCTGAGCAACAAGCATTTGCAAACCATCGATAGTCGTGCATCCTTTATTGGCGCTAAATTTTAATAAATGAGTTGGGGCAGGGTTGTAGATCAAATCATAAACAATTGTTTTTGAATTAAGGGATCCCCAAAAAGAATTTCCATATGGCAACAAATTTATTTCATGTTTGGCTCTTTTCATTCCTACTGGTGTTGTATTTACAATTAAATCTGCTTCTTCAATTAAATTTTGAACTTGATTATCATCATTTAACAAACCTTGAAGTTCAATTTGATTTTCGAAATTTTTTATTAATTCATCTAGTGATGATTTGTTCCGTGATATTACTGAAATTCTTGAAAGGTTTAAATTTATTAATCCTTGAATAACAGATCGTGCTGCACCACCAGAGCCAAGAACAATCGATTGTTTTTTTCTTAAGTTAAATGTTTTTAACGGATAAATAAATCCGTCTACATCTGTGTTAGTTGCGCTCCATTCATTTTCAGAATTTAATTTTAGAGTATTAATTGCTTTCAGTTTGCTTGCAATAGGGGAAATTTCACTACAAAGGTTAAATACTTTTTCTTTATGGGGAATTGTGATATTTAAACCTTTGCAATTAATTTTTTTTAGAGAATTCAACACCAATTCTAGATCTTCATTTTTGCAAGGTATAGCAATATAAATTAAATCTAAGCCTAAATATTGAAGGGCAGCATTTTGCATAATCGGTGACAAGGAATGGCTTACTGGATTGCCAATTAATGCAATAAAAGATGTCTTACTTGAAATCATGTTTTGAATTTTTACCCTAAAAAATAAAGATCTGTTCGGGAACCACACCCCGTTCTTGAGTAACAATAATGACGCCGATGACCGATTATGGAGAATATCAAATATAAGAATTTACCCATGGGGAAGGTTGTAGGCATCGATTTAGGAACAACTAATAGTTGTGTCGCTGTAATGGAAGGTGGTAAACCTACTGTAATAGCAAATGCTGAGGGTTTCAGAACTACTCCATCAGTTGTTGCATATACAAAAAATCAAGATCAGCTCGTTGGACAAATTGCCAAAAGACAAGCTGTTATGAATCCTGAAAACACTTTTTATTCTGCAAAGCGTTTTGTTGGTAGAAGAGTTGATGAAGTAAATGAAGAATCTAAAGAAGTTAGTTATTCTGTTGAAAAATCTGGCTCTAGTGTCAAATTAAAATGTCCTATATTGGATAAGCAGTTTTCTCCTGAAGAGGTAAGTTCTCAAGTTTTAAGAAAATTAGCAGATGATGCAGGTAAATATCTTGGTGAAAAAGTTACACAGGCTGTAATTACTGTTCCAGCTTACTTTAATGACTCTCAAAGACAGGCTACCAAAGATGCAGGAAAGATTGCCGGTTTAGAAGTTCTCAGAATTGTTAATGAGCCAACTGCTGCAGCACTAGCTTATGGTTTGGATAAAGAAAATGAAAAAATTCTCGTATTTGATTTAGGGGGAGGAACATTTGACGTTTCAGTTATTGAAGCTGGTGATGGAGTAACTGAAGTTCTATCTACATCTGGGGATACACATTTAGGTGGTGATGATTTTGATAAGTGTATCGTGGATCACTTAGCAAGTACTTTTAAATCAAACGAAGGAATTGACCTTAGACAAGATAAGCAGGCTCTACAAAGGCTTACTGAGGCAGCAGAAAAAGCAAAAATTGAGCTTTCAAATGCCACGCAAAGTGAAATAAATTTGCCATTTATCACGGCCACTCCTGAAGGTCCAAAACATTTGGATTTGAACCTAACTAGAGCAAAATTTGAGGAATTAGCAGCTTCTTTAATTGACAGGTGCAAAACCCCAGTTGAAAGGGCTATAAGTGATGCAAAAATTTCTACTAGTGAAATTGATGAAGTTGTGATGGTTGGAGGTTCATCCAGGATACCCGCAGTTTTAGATTTAGTTAAAAAAATAATAGGTAAAGAACCAAATCAAACTGTGAATCCGGATGAAGTAGTTGCTGTTGGAGCAGCTATTCAAGGAGGAGTTTTAGCAGGAGAAGTGAAAGATATATTGTTGCTCGACGTTACCCCACTTTCTTTAGGGGTAGAAACTTTAGGTGGGGTTATGACAAAAATGATAAATAGAAATACTACAGTCCCTACAAAGAAATCTGAGACATATTCAACTGCTGTAGACGGACAAACCAATGTAGAAATACATGTATTACAGGGTGAAAGAGAAATGGCATCTGATAATAAAAGTTTAGGAACTTTTAGATTAGATGGTATTCCATCAGCACCAAGAGGTGTTCCTCAAATTGAAGTGACATTTGATATCGATGCAAACGGCATACTTAGCGTTACAGCAAAAGATAAAGGAAGTGGTAAAGAACAAAGTATCTCTATCACTGGTGCTTCTACTTTATCTGATAATGAGGTTGAAAAAATGGTTAAAGATGCTGAATCAAATGCATCAGCAGATAAAGAAAAAAGAGAAAAAATTGATTTAAAGAATCAAGCTGAAACACTTGTCTATCAGACAGAAAAACAACTTGGTGAATTGGGAGATAAAATTGATGCTGCTGCAAAGTCTAAGGTTGAAGAAAAAAGTAATGCTCTAAAAGAGGCAACTTCTAAAGAGGACTATGATTCAATGAAAAAACTCCTTGAAGAGCTTCAACAAGAACTTTATGCGGTTGGTTCATCTGTTTATCAGCAACAAGGTAATCAGCCTCCAACTCCTGGTTCAGCGAGCAATTCTGATCAGACTGAATCAAATGAAAAAGGTGGAGATGATGTAATTGATGCAGACTTTACTGAAACAAAAGATTAGTAAAGGTAATTTTTAATTTCATTTGCAACCCATTTAGAACAAGCCGGAGCCAGCAAAATTCCATTTTTATAAAAACCTGTACATATAATTAGTCCATTTTCAAGATTTTTCATTATTGGTGAAGGTTCACCATCTGGTCTTGATCTTATTCCGTACCATTTTTTAGAAATTTTTCCTTTCATCAGCCAATTTGGTCTTTTATCGAGAAAATTTGTGAGTTTTCCGAATGTACTTTCTTCTGGTTTAGTACTATATTCGTCAGTTGATCCAATAATTAGCTTATTTTTTGATTTTGGAATTATATTTTTACCATTTATATTGAATTGTTTCGGCAGCGATAATAAATCAACTTCTGCATCATTTATCTCAATTTCCATAGCTTGACCTAAAACAGGTTTTAATTTGATGTTGTGAGATAGGCTATCTATTAAATCAATCGCTTTTAGTGAATTACACAAAATAACCAAGTCAGATTTGATGTTTTCATTATTCTTTGTTGTAGAAATCCATTGATTTTTTGATCTTCTTATTTTTATTATTTCTTCTCGCAAATAATTTACTTTTTTATGTTTTAGATATTTATCTAATGTTTGAAGTAAAGAAAAAGGATTTATTCTTCCATCTTCGAAAGAGATCATTCCTTTTATATTTTTTGTTTGGAAGGCTTTATTAATATTCTTAATAAATATTGAGTCTCTTTCCAAAATTCGCAAGTTTTGATCATTATTTTCACAAACAAATTTCTTTAATTTTTTAAACTTTTCTTCATCAGTAGTTAGTTGAATTAATGGTTTTTCGATATTTAATTCACAATTAAATTTTTGTAGGAATGTAATCCATTGTGGCCATAATTCAATGCTTTGTTTCCTGAGATCCCAGCTTCTACCTCTTCTTTTTTGATACATATTACCCATTAGTAAGCCTAAAGCTGCATTGCTACTATTTTGGTGTTGAGCTGGATCTATTATCGTTACCTTGGAACCTAATTCTGATAATTCTAAGGCGTTAAACTTTCCAATAATCCCTGATCCAATAATAACTATGTCTGTTTTTTGAAAATTTTCTTTTAAGCTTTTCATTGATATATTAGATATACTTGCTTATTTGACTTAATAGTTAAAGATTTTTTGGAACATCCTTCAATTATATTCAAAATTGTTTGTCCTGATCGTCCTGGCCTTGTAAGTTTACTTACAAGTTGGATTTCAAATTACGGTGGCAACATAAAACATTCTGATCATCATACAGATCAAGATGCGGGTTTATTTCTTAGTCGAATTGAATGGAATAGTAACAATGAATTTATTAATAGAGATGAAATTTATAAAGAATTTGAAAAAATTGCAGATGAAGTAAATGGAAAATTTAACGTAAATTATTCTGATGAAATTCCAAATGTTGCTATTTTCGTGAGTAAACAAAATCATTGTTTGATTGATTTACTTTGGCGAGTAAGAAATGGAGAACTCAAAATGAAAGTCCCGTTAATAATTTCAAATCATTCTGATCTTAAAAATATTGCAAATGATTTTAATGCAAAATTTATTCATATTGATACCTTTAAAACTGATAAATCTATTGTTGAAGATCAATTTTTAAATTTACTAAAAGAATATGAAATTGATCTTGTTGTATTAGCCAAATATATGCAAATTTTGAGTGACTCTTTTTTAAAAAAGTTTTCTTCAATAATAAATATTCATCATTCTTTCTTGCCCGCATTTAAGGGCGGCCACCCATATCATCGAGCTTGGAAGAGAGGTGTTAAATTAATCGGTGCTACTGCTCATTATGTTACTGAAGATCTTGATGAAGGCCCGATAATAGAGCAATGTACAGTTAATGTAAGTCATAGAGATGAAGTTGACGATTTGATTAGAAAAGGAAGAGATATTGAAAGAATAGCTCTAGCAAGAGCGGTTAGATTACACCTAAATCATCAAGTATTTGTTTATGACAGCAAAACTGCTGTTTTTGATTGAAGATAGTTTTTTAGTCTTCTAATTCTATTTGTATTTGTCTTTCATAAATTGATTCTTCATTAAAAGCTCTTGCTATCAAGAAACTGGCAATGCAGCTGATTAATACAGGTTTCATTATTAATAAATTTTTTGTTAAAGCGAAAGCTAAAAACATCGCTGTAATTGGTGTTCGAGAGCATCCTGCTACGAAAGCTCCCATTCCCGCAAAAATGTATGTACTTGGTGCATGTCCTGTCGCAATTTCCACCCAGCTCCCCATTATTAGTCCGATTGACCCTCCTAAAGTAAGCATTGGATAGAACAATCCCCCAGGAGCTCCAGATGCTGCAGCTAAACCTGTCGTGATAAATAATACTAAAACTGCTAATAAAGCAATTCCAATACTTGTATTTTGTTCAGCTATTATTTTCTGTAATTCATCTAAATTATGAAATGTACTGGGTAAACAAGAGTAGATGCTTCCTAAAATAAGTCCACAGATACTCATTTTTAAAACAAATTTATTTTTATACCACCTTTTCCCAAGATTTTGCATAAACAAAACATATCTGCTGTACAATTCTGCAAATATTCCAATAATTATTCCTAGTAGAACTAAGTAAATAAAATCTACAGGTAAGAAAAAAACTGATGGGTCATATTCTTTTTGAATCAAAAATCCGAGATTAAAATCAAAGCCTCCTGCTTTAGGATCTAAACCTAAGGCTTGAATAATATCAGCAGATGAATCTGCAATGAAAGTTGTAATTACTACTAATAGCAAAATTACTGGTCTTGCAGAGTTTAATAACTCTTCTATTGCATAGACAAAACCTCCTAATGGAGCGCTAAATACTGCAGCTATTCCAGCACCACCCCCTGCCGCTACTATGACTCTTCTAAAAGCTGTAGGAGCTTTGAGCCACTTGGCCATTTGCCAAGCTACTGATCCTCCCATTTGAACGGATGGACCTTCTGGACCCAAAGGGAATCCACTGCCAATAGCAATAATTCCTGATACCAGCTTTACTAATCCTACTTTTAAATTCATTGGAACTTTTTTATGTCTTAAAAAACCCATGATTTGACTCACTCCGGAACCTTTTGCAGCAGGTGCTATATTTTTGATCAAATATCCTGCAATAGCTCCTCCTAGAGCTCCAAAAATAGGTAAGACCGTAATAGATGGGAATTGGTCTAATAATGCTAATCTCCAATTATTAATAAAATAGATTCCAGTTTTAAAAGATATGCTTGTAATTGAGGCTCCTAAACCTGTTAATAAGAGCGAAAATGCAACGACTAGAGATCTTTGTTTTAATAATTTTTTGATGCTACGAGAAGAATTATTACTTGTTTTTTGAATATTATCTTTTATAAAATTTGGCATTGTCCATGATTACTTTGTCAAGCTGAAATCGTGTATTTCATCAAATTGAAGATAGCGATAAAGTTCATTTGAATATGGATTAATTTTATTTTTAGTAATATCCTGATATTCTTCAACTTCAGGTATTTTGCCAAGCAGTGCGCAAACTGCTGCTAATTCAGCGCTTCCTAAAAAGACTTGTGCATTCTTGCCAAGTCTATTGTCAAAATTTCTTGTACTTGTAGAAAATACTACGGCACCTTCATCTACTCTGGCTTGATTCCCCATACATAAAGAACAGCCTGGTAACTCTAACCTTGCACCACAATCTTCGAAAATTTTATAGTAACCTTCAGCTTTTAGAGTCTCTTCATCCATTTTTGTTGGTGGACAAATCCATAATTTAGCTTTTAAATTTTGTACACCTTCAAGAACCTTCGCAGCTGCCCTGTAATGGCCAATATTCGTCATGCAAGAACCTATAAAAACTTCGTCAATATTTGTATTTGCAACATCAGTGATTTCTTTTACATTATCTGGATCGTTTGGGCAAGCAACTATAGGTTGTGTTACTTTTGCTAAATCAATTTCAATGATTTCTTCATACTGAGCGTTTGAATCTGGTTGAATCAATGATGGTTTTTTTAACCAATTTTTCATATCATTTATTCTTCTTGAAATTGATTTTGAATCTTCATAATTGCTCTCAATCATTTTTTCTAGGAGGCAAATATTGCTTCTTAAGTATTCCTGTACAGTTTCTTGGGATAAAAGTATGGTACTACCAGCGCATGAGCGTTCTGCAGTAGCATCAGTAAGCTCAAAAGCTTGTTCAAGTTTTAGGTTTGGTAATCCCTCAATTTCCATTATTTTCCCGTTGAATATATTTTTCTTATTTGCTTTCTCAACAGTTAAGAGTCCTTTTTTAATTGCGAAGAGAGGGATTGCATTTACTAAATCTCTAAGAGTGATTCCTGGTAATAATTCTCCCTTAAATTTAACCAGCACAGATTCTGGCATATTCAATGGCATTGATCCTATTGCAGCGGCAAAGGCAACAATGCCCGAGCCTCCAGGGAATGAAATGCCAAGAGGAAATCTAGTATGACTATCTCCACCTGTGCCAACAGTATCTGGTAGAAGCATTCTATTAAGCCAGCTATGAATTATGCCGTCTCCAGGCTTAAGAGCTACTCCACCTCTTTGAGATATAAAATCAGGTAATTCTTTATGGGTAACTAGATCTACTGGTTTAGGATAAGCAGCTGTATGACAAAAACTTTGCATCACTAAATCTGCAGTAAATCCTAAACAAGCTAGTTCTTTTAGTTCATCTCTAGTCATTGGTCCAGTAGTATCTTGACTACCAACTGTGGTCATAATTGGCTCACAGGTCGTTCCTGGCCTTACTCCATCTAAACCGCATGCTTTGCCTACTATTTTTTGAGCTTGAGTAAAGCCAGCATTACTTTCGGTTGGATTTTGTGGTCTGGTAAATATTTCACTAGGTTCATATTCTAATTTATTTCTAATTTTGTCTGTAAGAGATCTTCCAATCATAAGATTAATTCTTCCGCCAGCTTGAATCTCATCAGTAAGAGTTGATGGATACAAGTCGAATTTGCTTATTAATTCTTCAGTATTTGAATCTTTTTCAATTTTTTTAATAATGCCTTCATAAGGATATATTTTAATAACATCTCCTGTTTTCATTTGAGATACGTCAGCTTCTATTGGTAAAGCTCCTGAATCTTGTGCAGTATTAAAGAAAATTGGGGCTATTTTGCTACCAATTATTATTCCACCTGTTTTTTTGTTTGGAACAAAAGCAATATCTTCTCCTATATGCCAAATTAGTGAATTAATAGCAGATTTTCTAGAACTACCTGTTCCAACAACATCTCCAACATAAGCTATTGGTAAATTTCGTTTTTTTAAATTATCAAGAATCTTTAGTCCATCTGGTTTTTTAAATTCCAACATAGCCAATGCGTGCATAGGAATGTCAGGGCGTGTTGTTGCATGTACAGCTGGAGATAAGTCGTCTGTATTTGTTTCACCGTCAACTTTAAACACTAAACAAGTAATCTCTTTCTCCAGAACTTTTTTATTTTTGAACCATTCTGCATCTGCCCAACTATTTACAACCTCTTTTGCATAAAAATTATTTTGAGATAATTCATAGATTTCATTAGCTGAGTCATAAACAAGAATAATATTTTTTAAAACTTCTGCCGCTTTTTTAGCAAGTAAACTATTTTTTCCTTTTAGTATTGCAACCAGAGAATTTACATTATATCCGCCTATCATTGTTCCTAGTATTTCAATTGCTTTTTCGGGATTAATTGATTTGCAAGATTTTTCAGAATTAACAATAGCTGTAAGCCAGCTTGCTTTTACGTAAGCAGCTTCATCAACTCCTGGTGGTACTCTATTTATTAGTAAATCAACTAAATAAGAAGAATCATAAGAACTATCTTGTTCCAATAATTTTGTAATACAATTTGTTTGCTCAGCATTTAGAGGTAAAGGAGGTATACCTTTGGCTGCTCTTTTAGCTACGTGATCAGCGTAATCTTTTAGCAATGTTTCCAAATTCTTCATTAGTAAGGTTTAATGCCTAATCTATTGTTATTTTTAATATTGAAAAGGAGAGTATTCATAAATGCTTTTTTAAATATTCAAACTTCTTAATTAATCAATGGAGACATCATCAAATAATTCAGCTTTAGAAAAGACATCAGATTTACACGTTGTTGAAACACGTCCATTAATACCTCCAAGCAGATTACATAATGATATACCTTTAGATCACGCCTCTGCCAATACAGTATCTAAAACAAGAAGATCGATACAAAATATTTTGCATCATAATGATCAAAAGCTTTTAGTCATTGTTGGTCCATGTTCAATTCATGATCTAGAGGCGGCGAAGGAATATTCAAAATATATTCAAAACTTCCGAGAAATTTATAAAGATAAATTAGAAATAATAATGAGAGTATATTTTGAGAAGCCAAGAACAACTATTGGCTGGAAGGGATTAATAAACGATCCTCATCTAGATGATTCTTATGATATTAATACTGGTTTAAGAAGGGCAAGAAGTTTGCTTTCATATCTAGCAACTCGTGGCATACCTTCTGCTACAGAATTACTAGATCCAATTGTTCCTCAATACATTGCTGATTTAATAAGTTGGACAGCTATAGGTGCGAGGACTACTGAAAGTCAAACTCATAGGGAAATGGCATCAGGATTATCTATGCCTATTGGTTTTAAAAATGGAACAGATGGTTCTTTTACTACTGCAATAAATGCAATGCAGTCAGCTTCAAAATCCCATCATTTCCTAGGTGTAAATGAAAATGGAATGGCTTCTATTGTTAATACTACAGGAAATCCAGATGGACATATAGTTTTAAGAGGAGGCTCAAAAGGTCCAAATTTCGAAAGTCAACATGTTCAAAGAATTTCAGCTGAATTAAAGCAATGTAATCTTCCACATAAAGTGATGATTGATTGTAGTCATGGAAATTCCAACAAAGATTTCCGAATACAGTCTGAAGTACTAAAAAATATAGCTTCACAAATAAGTAATGGAGAAAAAAATATTTTAGGAGTTATGCTTGAAAGTCATTTGAAGGAAGGTAATCAAAAACTTTTAAAAAAAGACGATCTTGAGTTTGGAAGAAGTATTACAGATGCATGTATCGATATAGAAACAACAAAAGAACTACTAGCTATTTTGTATAAATCAGTTAATTAAGTAAAAAATTAAAACATAATGCTGAAGAAATTGGAACAATGAAGTTATCTATTCCTAAAACACTAAACTGTTCGAGAAAAGTAGCCAAAAAAGCTATCGCAAAATAATTTAAATTAACATTTTTTTGCTGGGCATATCCTATTGAGCAAACTACTATCAAGCTTGTTAAAAACATTGTCAAAGTGCCAAACAATGATTTTTTTTGTTTAAAAATAATCCAATTTTTTGAATTAAAGCTTTTGCCTATTAAGCCAGCTAATCCATCCCCAAAAGTCATAACAAAAAATCCAGCAATTAAAGCATATGGATCCTTATCCCAGAAAAGCCAAATTAAAATAAATAAACTTAGACAATAAAAGATTGTTCCATAACTTTTTCTTTCAACATCTTCAATTGTTGGGAATAATTTATAGGTGTAATTGATTAAAACTATTATTGAAACAATTCCTGTAAAAATTAGAGCAGAATTTTGATCAATTTTTAAAAATTGTGCAATTGGTATTAAAGGCCCTATTCCAATGTGTATTATTTTTCTGACAATTTCTTTGCTATCGTCATTAAATTTTTTAAAAACTACTGATACTGAAAAAATTAAAAATAAATATAAAAAAATTACTGCAAATTTTATCAATTTGATTAAGCTGCTTTTTGATGAGTTGTCATTACTCTAAGCTTCAATATTGCTTTAGCTTCTAGTTGCCTTACTCTTTCTCGAGAAACATTAATTTGTCTTCCTATTTCTGCAAGTGTCAATGGTTCTTCACCATCTAAGCCAAATCTTAGCTTCATGATTTTTTGTTCTCTCTCATTTAATTGAGAAAGCCAAGTACCTAAATGTTCTTTTTGTATAGTTCTATCCATACCTTCCATAGGTTCTTCACAATTTGGATCAGGGATAAGCTCTCCTAAAGTGCTTCGGTCTTCTTCACCTCTTGCATGGGCATCGAGAGAAGCGCAAGGTGCACTTTGAGAAATTAAATCTTCTAAATCTTTTTGATCAATTCCCATCTCTGTTGCCATTTCTAATCTGGTGGGTTGTCTTCCAAATTTGTGTGATAACTCACGAGATACTCGCCTCATTTTGGATAATTTTTCACTTATGTGTATAGGCAAACGTATTGTTCTTGCGCTGTTATCAATAGCCCTTGTCATTCCTTGCCTTATCCACCAGTAAGCATAAGTAGAGAATTTATATCCCATAGCAGGATCAAATTTATCTACAGCTCTTTCAAGGCCAATAGCTCCTTCCTGGACAAGATCTAATAATTCAAGCCCTTGGTTTTGGTATTTTTTTGCAACAGAGACAACAAGCCTTAGATTAGCTGCCATCATTCTATCTCTGGCTCTTTTGCCAATCTTAATTTGATAAAGATTTCGTTGAGTTCTATCAGTTTCAGGAATTTTTAGCAACTTTTTCATGTTTTGAACATGATGAGCTAACTCTATTTCCTCTGCTGGAGTCAGAAGAGGTACTCTACCAATGCTACTTAAGTAATAGCCAATAGAATCTGAAGCGAGTCTGCCAGATTTTTTTTGGCTTTGTTTTGCAGTAAGACTGGATTTCGATTTGCGAGATTTGCCCGCAGTGTTTGGTAATCTTGGCTCATCAAATTTGTTATTTGAAGAGCTTTTCGCAGATTCCAGAGGGATCCCCATCACCCTGGCCTCCTAAATAATGGATTTTTTAGAAAGCTAGCACTGAAATTGAAATAAAAACTACTTTTACGTTGAAATTTTAAAGACAAAAATTGTTTTTTTAATGCTTATTTCTTAAAATCCATTGCAATAATTGAATTTTATAAAAATTAAAAAAAATTTAAAATATTAAGTATTTTTTAAAAATGTTGTAAAAATCAATATTAATTTTATTTATCTATGAGGTCAATTTGAGAACGATTATCGGATGAATCTAATGCATATTTCGAATAAGAACCATCTTCTCCCATTATCCAAGAAAAGTAATCATCTTTAATGTAGGTTTGCAAAAGCGAGTATATTTTAGATTTCAATTCATTATCCTCTATTGGAGTAACAGCTTCTATCCTTCTATCAAGATTTCTTCTCATCCAATCTGCACTCCCAATAAAAACTTCATTATCACCGTTATTACAAAACCAAAAAATTCTTGAGTGTTCAAGAAAATGGCCAATAATGCTTTTGACTTTTATATTGTCACTTAAATTTTTTCTTTGGGGATACAAGCAACAAATACCTCTTACAACAAGGCTAATTTTTACACCTGAGTCTGAAGCTAAATAAAGAAGTTTAATTATTTCTGGGTCTACTAAAGAATTCATTTTTGCAATTATTTCGGCTTTTTTGCCTTCTTTTGCATTTTTAATTTCTCTCTTTATCAGAAATATAAACTTTTCTCTCATCGATGAGGGAGAAACTAATAATTTTTGATAACTTTTTTGTTTAGAAAAACCTGATAAGTAGTTAAATAACTCAAGTAAATCTGATGCAATATCTGGATCAGTTGAAAGTAATCCTAAATCTGTATAAAACTTTGAAGTATTAGAGTTATAATTTCCCGTTCCAATATGGAAATAATTCCTTAATCGTCCTTTTTCTTTTCTTACTATTAAAGCTATTTTTGTATGTGTTTTAAATCCAATGATTCCATATACAACATGAATTCCAGCTTGTTCCAGTTGTTTTGCCCATTGAATATTATTATCTTCATCAAATCTTGCTTTTAGTTCAACAAGAGTCATTACTTCTTTACCATTTTCTGCAGCTCTCATTAAAGCTGCAATGATAGGCGAATCCTTGGAAACTCGATATAAAGTAATTTTTATAGCCATTACAAGTGGATCATCAGCTGCTTTGTTTATAAACTCTTCAACTGAAGTTTTAAATAAGTCGTAGGGATGATGAAGCAGAATATTTTCTTTTCTAAGTATATTAAAAATAGAATTGAGGTTTTTATTGGTAGGTAAATCTAAATTTTTTAATTTCGGATGAGTTTTCCCAATAAGTAGATTTTCTTTTAAATCATCCCTATTAATTTTTGTAAGCTGATTTAAATCATCAAGGCCTAAAAAACTTTTGCAAAAATAAATATACTCTTTTTGTATTGAGATACTTTCAATGAGTAATTTCAGAATATTTTCTGGCATATCTGATTCAACTTCTAATCTAACTACGTCTCCACCTAATCTTCTTTTTTGCAAACTTTGTTCAACTGCTAAAAGAAGATCATCAGCTTCAAGTTCTTTTAATTCTAAATCTGCATCCCTTGTAACTCTAAAAAAAGAGTAATTTATACATTCCATTCCATTAAATAAAGTATTTATATTATTCCCAATTAAATCTTCAACACTTATGAAACAATATGTACTCTCATCAACATGTTGAATGATTTCATTGGGAATTTGTATAAATCTATTTATATTTTTTGTTGGTATTTTTACTCTTACAAACTGATTTTTAGAATCTTCTCCATCCCTTATAAGAGCTGCCAAATTAAGACTTAAATTACTTATAAAAGGAAATGGATGTGCTGGATCAACAACTAATGGGGTTAATAAAGGGAAAATAGATGAAGTAAAATAGTTATTACACCAATTTCTTTGATTTTCACTTAGTTCCTTATATTTTTTTAAAAAAATACCTTTTTCTTTTAGTTCATTATTTAATTCATTATTTATATAGTTTTCTTGTAGGTTACTTAAATTCTTTACTTCTTTATTTATTTTTGTTAATTGCTCTTTAGGGGTAAGTCCATCAATACTTTTTTTTGTAATACCTGCTTCAACTTGAGCTTTTAATGAAGCTACCCTTACCATAAAAAATTCATCTAGATTATTACTAAAAATTGAACAAAATTTTACTTTATCCAGGATTTTATAATCCTTTTCCATACCAGTAAGTAGTACTCTTTTATTGAATTCAATCCAACTTAATTCTCTATTAATAAAAACATCAGCCTGGCTTTTCATTAAAAAACTTTTTATTTTTGATTGTTAAAAGAATTCTTACTTTTACCCTCTGCAATAAGGTATATCATGAAAAGTAAGATAATGGAACCAGCTATAAAAGGTGATTTAGGACCAAAACTATCATAAACCCTTCCTGCCATTGCAATTCCTAAAACTCCTCCAAGACTCTGTAGACCTTGAAGATTACTTAAAATTGATCCTTGTTTATCAACGTCTAATTTCTTTGATATTAGTGCTCTTAAGGTAGGCGTAATTAACCCTGCCCCAACGGCTAAAAATGAAACAGCTGAATAAATATTAATTGTCGCATTTTCTTTTGGAGCAGTTATTAAAAGAGAACATGCCACAAGAATGAAGCCTGATCCGATAAGTGTTAATCTCATTTCGCCAAATTGCTTTACCAAAGGCCCAATTAGACCTCCCTGAACGATAATTGCAATGATTCCTACTACAACAAGAGTTCCACTTGATGCTTTGGTCGTCCAGTTTAAAGATTCTTGAAGGAAAAATATAAGGATATTTGTCAATCCAGTAAAAGCAATAAAGTAAATAAAAAAAGCTAATGATAACTTTTTAATTTTTTCTTCTTTGAAAACTGTAAAAAGTTCTTTCAAAGGGTTTTTAACAATAGTTTTTGGTTTATTAGTGTCACTCTTAGGTTTTGTTTCTGGCAAGTAAAAGAAAACTAGAAGAAAATTTATTATTGGAATAATTGATGCTATTAAAACTGGGATAATAAAGTTATTATTTGTATTTTTTGCAAATATTACAACGAAAATATTACCTAAGAAAAAACTTAAACCAAAAGCTACACCAATAAGACCAAATGTTTTTGCTCTTTTTTCAGGACTTGAAACATCTGCAAGAATAGTTGTTGCAGTGGCTGCAGTTCCTCCACTTAAGCCGTCAATTAGTCTTGCTAAGAATAATAAGAATAATGGGATAGTGGCTATTGAATTTGACCAATTAAAAAGAACAGTAAAAGATAATATGGATATTCCAATTATTGAGCCTGTAATACAAAAAAGAGTGACAGGTCTTCTTCCATATCTATCACTCATAAGTCCTATAAAAGGAGAAGCTGTAAATTGTGCAAGTTGGTAAGTGCATGACAATAAACCATATGTACTTGCTTTAGAGTCAAAAAGTAAAACAAAAGAGGGTAATATGGGTAACAGTATACTTTCACTTAAACGATCATTTAGAAGGGTGATAAATGCACTAAGGAGAGTAAATTTTTTATTTGGTTTTAATAAACTTTCTTTCACAATATTTACCTTCATTGCGATTAACTTTTACTACCATACTTGTTAATGGAGAATATTGTGCCTGGCATTGTTTATTTAGTTGGAGCAGGTCCAGGTGACCCTGAGCTTTTGACTCTTAAAGCTTTGCGCCTAATAAAAAATTGTGATGCATTAGTTCATGATGCTTTAATCCCGGATGAAATAACAAAAGAGGCAGGAAAAAATACAGAAATTTTCCATGTAGGAAAAAGAGCTGGGAAGTGTTCTGTACCTCAGGCAGAAACTAATGATCTTATTTTGAAATTAGCAAAAGAAGGCAAAAATGTTGTAAGGCTTAAAGGGGGAGATCCATTCGTTTTTTCTAGAGGTGGTGAAGAGGTATCGATTTTAGAAAAAAATGGAATTTCAGTTGAAATCGTTCCTGGTATTACTTCTGGGATAGCTGCCCCCACATATTTTGGTATTCCACTAACCCATAGAGATGCTGCGAGTTCCGTAACTTTTGTCACTGGACATGAGCGTGTAGATAAGGAAAAAAAGACAGTGAATTGGAGAGATTTAGCTAAATCATCAGATAGCTTAGTAATTTTTATGGGTATAAAAAATATTGAATTTATTGTGGAAGAATTAATTCTAGGTGGTTTAGATAGGAGTACTAAATGCGCTGTTATTCAAGAAGCTACTTTAAAAAATCAAAAATGTTTGATAGAGAAATTAGAGAATCTTCCAGGTAAAATCAAAGATAAAGAATTTTTAGCTCCATCAATTATCATTATTGGAAAAATTGTTGAATTTAAGGTTAATAACAATATAACTAAAGTATCTGATGTCTATTTACCAGATATTAATAAAGTTCAACTATATAATAAATCCCAAAAGTAAATTGGATCGAATTTAGGTTTAAGTATTAAATCATTAACTTGATTAATTTGTCTGCAAGATAAGCTATTTATTGCAACTATTATGTCATTATTTTGAAATTCTGGAGGAATTAATTCTTCTTTTACAATTTTCAATTTTAAAGCTTTAGAAACCATAATCCCTTCTAAACAGCCGCTCTCTTTTCTAGGAGTTATCCATTGATTATTTCTTTTAATTAGAAGATTAAATGTACTTCCACAACAAAGTTCTCCTGATGTATTCAAAAGGATAGAATCATCAAATGATTTTTCATTAGCTTCTGTCAAAACTTGTATTGCCTGATTATATGAAAATGTTTTGCATTTACTTATAAGACTGAATTCATTTATTTTTTCCCTTTGACTAATGCAAACGCTTATCGGATTAAAATTTGGTTTTATTCTATAGAACTCAAGCCATAAATTATCCAAATCTTTTGTCTCTGAAGTGCTATCAATTGTTAGTTTTCGACCTTCATTAGCTCCTCGACTATAGTTTATTCTGACTGACGCAAATTGATCATTTTTAAGCGATAACTTTTTAATTCCATCATCAATAAGTTGTCTCAAAGTTAATTTATTTATTTTGAGATTAATATTTAAAATCTTGCTACTTTTTTCTAATCGTTTCAGATGTTCATCAAAAAGGATAGGTTTGTTTTTTTTAATCAAAATTGTTTCAAATATACCATCAGCAAATTTTAATCCTCTATTATTAGCAGCAATAAATATTCTATCAATATCCAACCATTGATCCTTGTGCCAGCCTAATGTTTCAGTCATTTTAGTGAATCAATCAAAGGTAAAAGTTTCCACTTTAGTTCATCAGTTTCCTCTTCAGGGTTTGAGTCAATCACTATTCCGCAACCAGCATATATATTGATTTTTTTGTCTTTAATTAAAAATGATCTTATTAGTATATTGCTGTCAAACTCTCCATTCCAGTCAAGCTTCAAAAATGAGCCACAGTATGGTCCGCGTTCACATTCTTCTAATTCAAAAAGTCTCTGGCATGATCTTAATTTAGGTGCTCCAGTTATAGACCCACCAGGCCAACAAGCTTTTAGTAAATCAATCCAGTTCTTGTCTTTTTTTAATTTGCCTCTTATTACTGAAGTTAGATGATGAACTTTTAAGAAACTTTCAAGTTTTAATATTTCTGGCACCATAATACTTCCTGTTTCGCAAACTTTACTTAAATCATTTCTTATTAGGTCAACAATCATAATATTTTCGGCTCTATCTTTTTCGTTAGTTATTAAATCGATAGCATTAAGTGCGTCTTGAGTTAAATCTTTATCTCTGGATCTAGTTCCTTTAATAGGTCGTGATTCTACAAAATTTTTATTATCTATTTTTATAAATCTTTCTGGTGAAGTAGATAATACAGCCTCTTTATAATTATCGTTATTTATTATTATTCCTCCAAAGGGAGCTCTTAATTTCCTTCTTATTTTTAAATATATATCTAGAGGATTATAGTTTTTGGAAGATTCAATTTCGCATTTAGTTGTTAGGTTTGCTTGAAATATATCTCCTAAGGAAATAAATTTTTTCAATTTTAAAATATTTTTCTGAAATTTTTCAGCCATTTCGTCCAAATTTATTTTTGAAAAATCAAAAGTCAAATTTGTTTTAACAATATTTTCTTCTTCAATATTTTTTATATTGTTGATTATGTTTTTATAATTCATCAGTTCAGATGAGTTTGTGCCTTCGATAATTATTTCTTTTTTTATTAGATTACATTTAATGATTGGATCATATGATGCTATCCATAAAGTTGCCATATTAGATTTTCGCCATGGGTTTTTGGGTTCTATGTAAACTCCAGCTTCATAACTTAACCATCCGATCCAAAATCCTTTTTCAATATTTTTTAAATTGTTAAATGGATTATTAGTTCTGTCTAAGTTATTGATATCTCTTGATTGTATTATTTTTTTAGGTTTAATTCCTATTATTGACCATTCCCCATTTTCTTTGCCATCACTGTCTAGCCAAGCTAATCCTTTATTTCCGAATTTTTTTGTTAGATGATGGGTAATCAGTGCTGGATCCATCCATTTCTCTAGAATTATTTTTTTTATTTTCATTTTTTATTATTGTTATTTAGCCATTTTTCATAAGCGGCATTTCTAATTCTGCAGCTATCACACTTACCGCATGGTTTTGAGTTGCCCGAATAACAACTCCATGTTTTATCTAAAGGGACATGACTATTAAAAGCTAATTTAATAATTTCCTCTTTATTTAAATCTAATAGTGGTGTCCAAAGTTTTATTGGATTATTTTCTCTTCCTCTTTTATTGGCTAAATCTGCTAATTCTTGAAATTTTTTAATGTAGTCAGGTCTGCAATCTGGATAACCAGAATAATCTAGTGCATTAACTCCTAATCCTATAAAATCAGCATCTATTGCTTCGGCATAACTTAGTGCAACGGAAATAAATATAGTATTTCTCCCAGGGACATAAGTATTAGGAATTTTATTATTTTGTACTCCTTCTATCGGAATACTTTTTTGAGTATCAGTTAATGACGAGCCTCCCCATAAAGATAAGTCAAGCTTAATGATTTTAAATTCTTCGATATCAAAGTGTTTTGCAATTATTGATGCAGAATTTAATTCTTTTTTATGACGTTGACCATAGTCAAATGAGAGGCCAAAAATTTTAGCTTCGGATTTTTTTGCGATACCAGTAACTGTAGAAGAATCTAAACCTCCAGATAATAAAACTACTATCGATTTATTTTTAAGATTCATATGATTTCAATTAATTTTTAAGTATTTGTGAGTTTGAAGGCTCAATTTCCAATCTGGGTTATTTTTTACGAAATCAATGGCAAGAGAAAAACCATTCGCATTGTTCCATGCTGGCTGTAAATAAAAAATTTTATCTTCTTTTTTTAAGCCATCTTCGCTTTTAGAGAGTTGATATTGTTTTAAAGTTTCTTTTTTTATTTGAATAGCAAATTCAATATCTTCTATTTCATTAATGATTATTTTGATTTCATTACATTTTTTTAAAAAATAATTTTTTGGAGGTGAGTGTCTTTTAGGAGATAAAGTAATCCAGTCATAGCTTCCTGATATCGAATTAACTCCACTTGTCTCAATATGAATCTTCATTGGCTTTTGTTCTTCTTCCATGGTCATTTTTTTTATGGCTTTGCAAAAATTATCCAAGTTATGTTGTAAAGGTTCTCCACCTGTAATAACGCAAAAAGATGCTCCTTTTTTTCTGGCAATTTTTATGCGATCTATTATTTTTTCAATTGATATAGAAGGGTATTTTTTCTCGTCCCATGAATTTTTGGTATCGCACCACGAACATCCAACTTTACATCCTGCTAATCGTACAAAAAAAGCACTTTTTCCAGCGTGATAACCTTCACCTTGTAATGAATGAAATTGTTCGACTAAGGGTAAAAAATTTGTCATTTTCATTCAAAAAAATAAAGAATATTAATTTGATTGATTTAAATTATCTTGAGAGGCTTTTATTAAACCTTTAAACAAAGGATGAGGTTTGCCAGGTCGTGATAAAAACTCGGGATGATATTGACATGCTAAGAAGTATGGGTGATTTTCTAACTCAATTAACTCAACTAATCTGCCATCTGGTGATGTACCACTAATTTTGTATCCAGAATCTAAAAAACTTTGTTTGTAGTAATTATTAAATTCGTATCTATGTCGATGTCTCTCATAAATAACATCCTCATCATATAAGTTTTTTCCAGTTGTATTTTTTGTCAATCTACATGGATAAACTCCAAGTCTCATTGTCCCACCTAAATCAACTACATCTTGCTGTTCTGGTAATAAATGTATCACTGGATTGGGAGTGTTTGGGTCTAGTTCTGAACTAGATGCATCTGGGAGATTAGCTACATTCCTAGCCCATTCTATAACTGCACATTGCATACCAAGGCACAAACCTAAAAAGGGAATTTTATTTTCTCTTGCGAATTTTATAGCCGAAATTTTTCCATTGACTCCTCTATTGCCAAATCCCCCAGGTACCACAATTGCATCAACTTTATTTAAGTAAGTTTCTGCTGAATTTTTTTCTATCATTTCAGCACTTACCCAATGTAAATCTAATAAAGCCTTTTGTTCAATGCATGCATGTCTTAAAGCTTCAACAACGGATAAATATGCATCTCCAAGTTCAATGTACTTACCTACTAAAGCAACCTTGATTGGAGCTCCAGGATTTCTTAGGTTGTGTATAAGTTGCTCCCAATTTTTCAAATCACATTTTTTATCTTCAAGGTCTAAATATTTCAGGGTTTCTTTGCATAAACCTTCTTTTTTTAACGAAAGAGGTACAGAATAAATACTGTCTGCGTCTAAAGCTTCAATTACAGAGTTGATATTGACACCGCAAAAACCACTAAGCTTCTTTTTAAGAGCTTCATTGATCGATTTATCACTTCGGCATACAAGTAAATCTGGCTGAATTCCAATTGATCTTAATTCTTTGACTGAATGTTGTGTTGGTTTAGTTTTTATTTCGCCAGAGGTTTTGATGTAAGGAAGTAATGTTACGTGTATGTATGCAACATCGTTACTATTGACATCATTTTTGAATTCTCTTATTGCCTCTAAAAAAGGTAGAGATTCAATATCACCAACTGTTCCACCAATTTCAGTAATTATAATATCTGCATTACTGTTGGCGGCTACTCTATGAATTCTTTCTCTTATTTCTCCCGTTATGTGAGGTATTACTTGCACAGTTCCACCATCATAACTACCTCTTCTTTCTTTATTGATAACTGCTTGATAGATAGATCCCGTAGTCACACTATTTAACCTAGTCATTGCAGTATCAGTAAATCTTTCATAGTGACCTAAATCTAGATCGGTTTCAGCCCCATCTTCGGTTACAAATACTTCTCCATGTTGGAAAGGGCTCATTGTTCCTGGATCAACATTTAGATATGGATCTAGTTTTAATATTGAAACACTATATCCTCTAGACTTTAATAATCTTCCTAGGCTTGCAGCTACAATTCCTTTACCAATGCTAGAAACTACTCCTCCGGTGACAAAGACAAATTTTGACATTAAATATTTTTAATTAAGCACAGCCTCCTTATATTTTATTTAAACAAAAAAGTTTTAGAACATCCATATATATTCTTATTCATCAATTGTTATTTCAATATCTAATTCTTTTAATTGTAATTCAGAGACATTTGAAGGTGCATTTGTGAGAAGACATTTTGCTTGTTGATTTTTTGGAAAAGCAATGGTTTCTCTTATTGAATCTGCACCAATGATCAGCATGGTAATACGATCCAATCCAAACGCTATTCCACCATGAGGAGGAGCACCCATTTCTAAGGCTTCTATTAAAAATCCAAATTTTTCATCAATCTCTTTATCAGTAAGTCCAACCGTTTTCAGAACCTCTCTTTGTAAGTTGGCTTCATGAATACGTAAAGAACCACCACCTAACTCCAATCCATTGAGAACTAAGTCATAAGCATTTGCTGTAGAGCTCTCAATTTCTTTTTTCAAGGTTTCAGAATCTTTAGATTTTATATTTTTTGGAGAACAAAAAGGATGATGTAAAGCTTCATATCTATTCTCATCTTCATTTCTCTCAAACATCGGGAAGTCAGTTACCCATAAGAAATTCCATTTACTTTTATCAACAAGATTTAGGTCTTTTGCGATATATTGTCTTACCCTATCTAATGACTGATTGACAATTTGTTTATCTCCAGCTCCTAAGAGGATTAAGTCTCCATCTTTTGCTTCTGTGATTTTTAAAATATCAGTAATATGATCTTCACTTAAATTATTTTTAATTGCCCCAATAGTCTCAAGCTCATCTCCTTTGACCCTTATAAAGGCCAAACCACCAGCTCCTGCATCTTGAGCTACTTGGAAGATGTCACCTCCTGGTTTAATTCTTACATTGCTAATACTTGAATTACCTCCTTTGACTGTTATGGATTTTATATAACCTCCAGACTTAATTGCCTTGGTGAAAATATTAAATCCAATATCACCTAATACTCCTCCTAAATCTTTTAATAACATTTGATATCTAGTATCTGGTCTATCAGTTCCGTAATTATCCATTGCTTCCTGCCATGACATTCTTGGAAAAGCATTATTAAAATTAATATTTAACACTTCTTTCCATATTTTTTTTATGAGACTTTCATTAAAAGAAATTATTTCTTCTTCACTAATAAAGCTCATCTCAATATCTAATTGAGTAAACTCTGGCTGTCTATCTGCTCTTAAGTCTTCATCACGGAAACATTTTGCGATTTGATAATACTTATCTAAGCCTCCAACCATTAGAAGTTGTTTAAATAGTTGTGGGGATTGAGGTAAAGCAAAAAATTCTCCATTTGAAAGACGTGCAGGAACAAGAAAATCGCGAGCGCCTTCAGGAGTTGACTTTGTAAGTAATGGGGTCTCTACTTCTGTAAATCCAAAATTATCAAGAAATTCTCTAGCAACTTTAATAATCTTATGTCTTGTTTTTAAATTTTCTAGTAATTTTCCCCTTCTTAAATCAAGGTATCTATATTTTAATCTGAGTTCCTCTTTTGTATTTTCATAATCATGAATAGACACTGGAAAAGGTAAGTTGTTTTTAATTTGGTTGAGAACTTGTAAATCTTTAACCTTAAGCTCTAGCTCTCCAGTACTTAAATTTGTATTTATGGAATCTTTGGGCCTTTCATTAATAATTCCGCTAACCATTATTACTGTTTCATTTCTTAGAGTTTCTGCCTGTTTAAATAGATCTGCACCATCATCGGGGTTAATTGTTATTTGTAGAAATCCACTATGGTCTCTTAAATCAATAAATATTACACCACCATGATCTCTTCTTCTATCTACCCATCCGCACAAATTAACTAATTTACCAATATCTGTATTATTGAGTTCTTTGCAAATTTTGTTTCTCATCTAAGTTTGATTTATTTATCAATAACTTATAATAATTCTTTAAGGGTAAATTTAGTTAATAATTTTTTTTATAAAATGCTCTCTTTGTTATTATCCCTTTGAATTTTTTGCCTCTTATTAATATTTGAACATCATTATTTATTAAGGCATGCGAAGTATTGATGTATGCAAAAGCTATAGCTTGTTGTTTAGTTGGAGACCAGCTGCCGCTTGTAATAGTACCGATATTTTCTTCACCTTTAAGAACTGCGCAACCTTTTCTTCCTATTGCTTTACCTTCTATAGAGAGACCAACTAACTTTTTTTGAATACCTAATCTTGACTGTTCTTCAAGAAATCTTCTTCCAAAGAATTCGTGATTATTCTCTAGATGTACTAGCCAGCCTAACCCTGCTTCATATGGAGAAGTTTTTTCATTTATGTCTTGACCATAAAGATGCATGCCTGCTTCAAGTCTAAGAGTATCTCTAGCTCCTAAACCACAAGGGGGAACATTTTTGGAAATTGAGAAATCCCATAAATTAATTGCAGCTTTTTTAGATAAAAGTATTTCTAGACCATTTTCCCCCGTATAGCCTGTCTTCGAAAAGAAAATTTTTTCTTTAGGCGAAATATGTTCAAAAATTTTATATTCGCATCCAAAGTTAGGGATATGTGAGATCGAAGATTCAATCCATTTTTCAAATAAATCGAATGAGTTTTTTCCCTGTAGTGCTAAAAGTACTTTGTCTTTTTTGAAGTTTGTTATCGAAATCTCAGAAATATTTAAACTATTTTTTATCCACTGAACATCTTCTTCATATCTACTTGCATTAACTATTAACAATAATTCTGATATGTCATTGTCTTGTATACCAAGGTCATAAATTATTAAGTCATCTATTATTCCGCCTTTATCATTCAGCATTACTGTATAAAGTCCCTGACCTTCAGAAAAGGAGTACAAATTAGTAGGAAAAAGTTTTTGAATATAATCCTTTGGATTGATTCCCTTGATAGAAATCACACCCATGTGAGAAATATCAAATAATCCTGCTGAAGATCTAACTGATTCATGCTCTTTAATTAATCCTGAAAATGATATGGGCATTTCCCAACCTGCAAAATCCACTAATTTTGCATTGGATTCAACATATTTTGAATAAAGAGGACTTTTTAGCAAATCCATGAAATATTTAGTTTGTATTTAGTATTTTTACACTGTAGTTTAGAAATTTGTTATTGCATATTTTCTAATGACAAAATTAAGCTTCTAAGTATTTTGGCTGCAACTATGCTACTTACTCCGCTTTTATCAATTTCTGGAGATAATTCCACAATATCTGAAGCCACAATTCTAAGGTCTTTTAAAGTTTTCAGTATTTCTTCAAAATCATTCCAAAAAAATCCTCCAGGTTCTGGAGTGCCCGTACCTGCTAATAAACTGGGATCAAACCAATCTAAATCTATTGTTAAATAGATTGGAGACTTAGCGTATGGTAGAAGAGCTTGTTTTAACTCATGTGCATTTCCGCCTGGACAAAAGTTTACTAATTGGTTGTTGTTATCCATAATTTCAAATTCTTCTTTAGTTCCACTTCTAATTCCTACTTGCAAAATTTTTTTTTCAGGTAGCACTTCTAAGCATCTTTTCATAGTACAAGCATGACTATGTTTATTCCCTATATATGATTCTCTTAAATCTGCATGAGCATCAAGTTGAACCAATATCAAATCTGGATATTTTTTTACCAATGCTTCAATAGCACCTCTTGTAATAGAGTGTTCGCCTCCAAGCATAATAGGACTAAGGCGTTTACTAATTAAATAATTTGTTGCTGATTTAACTGATTCAATAACAGACTTTGAGTCATTTTTATCAATTAGTATTGATCCAAAATCAACATACATAATATCCTCTAAGTCTTTTTTTATTTTTGGACAATATGTTTCTAAACAAGAACTGACCTGTCTTATTGCTTCTGGACCAAATCTTGCTCCTGGTTTAAACGAACATGTCCCGTCATAATTAACTCCAAATATACCAATTGAGCAATTCTCAGGACTTCTTTTTGCTCCCATATAAATTGCATTTTCGTTATCAAATAAATTTTTTGTCATCTTATAAATCTAGTTCTTTTACAATTTTATTTGGCATCATTTTAAATGCTGCATTTTGAAAATTTAAATTCCAAATTTCACATCCTTTTTCTATTTTTAGGACTTCATTATAATTTTGCGTTGATAAATTTAGATCTTCTGAAGAAGCAAACGTCCAACTCCAAATCCCGCTTGGATATATAGGCACAAATGAATACATAGTTTCAGAAACTTTAAATATATTTTTTAGGGTTTTCAAAATATTTATGTGAATATTTTTGAAGGATTCAGGAGATTCGCTTTGCGTTGCTAATACCCCACTTGGTGTAAGTATTCTTTTACATTCTTTATAAAAAGAATCTGAAAATAATAAATTTGAAAATTCTGAGGGATCTGAACTATCTATAAATATAACGTCGTAAAAATTATCTCTTGTTTTTTTTACCCATTTAACACCATCATCAACATGTATTGCTAATCTTTTGTCATTCCATGCTTCGCCTCCAATTTCTTTTAGAAATTTTTTAGATATTTTGATTACCTCTTCATCAATTTCTACTAGATCAATTTTTGATATTTGAGAATATTTAACGCATTCTCTTACAGTACCACCGTCACCACCACCAATAATTAATACATTAGATTTTCCGTCAATGCTACTTAATGCAGGATGCACAAGACACTCATGATAATATTTCTCGTCTTTTAATGAAGTCATCCAGCAACCATCTAACATTAAAGCTTTACCATAATATTCATTTTCAATAACAATAATTTCTTGAAATTTTGAGGTTTTTTTAATTAGAATTTTCCCACTTAGGCCGAATCTTGAGCCTTTATGATATTCATCGATCCATGTTGTAATATTTGTCATTTGCTTTTAGGAATTTTTCCTGCAATTTTTTGCTTGGCTATTTGCCAAAGCCTTTGAAAGTCTTTGGGAGTTTGTTTTTTCATATTATCTCCTGCATGCTCTTCGACGATTGAAAATCTGTCTAAAAATTTTATATTAGTTTTTTGAAGAGCTGATTCAGGATTGATCTTTAAAAAGTTTGCGAGATTAAGAAGAGTAAAGTAAATATCCCCAAATTCATTTTTTATCTCTGAATCATTTTTACTTTTAATTGCTTCCTTTAATTCATTAATCTCTTCTTCTAACTTTTTAAAAATATCATCAGTACTTTCCCACTTGAAACCATGTTCTTTAACAACATTTGTGATTTTATTTGTTCCAACTGTTGGCGGTAAATTTTTAATTTTCAAATTTAAATTACTACTAATAGAAGATTTCATATGAGGTGCTTTTTTTTCTAAATTTTTTATATTTACCCAAATCTGTTGTGATTTTTGTAAAGATACTTTTTCTTTTTTGTTAAAAATATATGGATGTCTATTAATAATTTTCTTGTTTAGATTTTTTATAACATCATTTAGTGCAAATTCTTTTTCTTCGTAACCGATTTCAGCATGAAGCATTACTTGTAATAAAAGATCTCCTAACTCCTCACATATGTTATCTGCATTTTTTTCATATATTGCATCTATAAACTCATTACTTTCTTCATACAAAAATGGGATCAACGATACATGAGACTGTATTTTCTGCCATGGGCAGCCCCAAGTTTTATCTTTTAATGCCTTGATATTAGATATTAAGATTTTAAAACTATTTATAGTCTCTAAATCGGAATTGTTTTCCAATTTATATCTATTGTTTGAGGACATAGGATATATTTTATTAATTAAATTTTGCCTCAATCATGAAATATTTAAATACTTAGTATAAAATTTTCAACTTCATCTATTAGAATGATCTATTATAAGGGCGATTAGCTCAGCGGTAGAGCGCCTGCCTTACAAGCAGGATGTCCCTGGTTCGAACCCTGGATCGCCCATTTATTATTTTTCTAATGACTGAGATCGTCAATCTTTCAATCAGTCAAAGTGCTGCTTCAGAACTATCTAGGCAAGCTTCTTTTGGAGGTTCCCCAGGAGAAATGTCGATTGATTTGGTAGAGGATAAAAATTGTTCCGAAGGATGGATGCATATTAAATTAAAGTCAGGTACATGTAATGGATCCCCTATTTCAAGAACTGAAGGAGTAACTTTATACGCTGATGTAAAAAAGTTTAATTTACTGAAAGATTTAAAATTAGATTATTACGGTGATTTGAGCGGTGGTGGATTTCTTATTTCAACACCAAAAAATGCAAAACGTTGTTCCTGTGGTTCTGGCTTCAAACTTTTGTAGAATGGATTTGTCTTTTTTTGCAAACTAATATTATTTTCATTAATTGGCTGCTCTCAAGATAAAATAAACAAAAAGTTTATTGAAATAAAATTTGCACATGACAGAGATGAATGATCAATTATCTTTCGAGAATTATTCACCTTTTGAAGTAGAGAAAAAGTGGCAAGAAAAATGGGAAAGTCTAAAGGCGTTTAGTCCTAACCCTGAGGATGATGGGGAGCCTTTTTGTATTGTTATTCCGCCACCAAATGTAACTGGATCTTTGCATATGGGGCATGCATTTAATACGGCTTTGATAGATGTTGTAATACGTTTTCAAAGACTTTTAGGTAAGAATGTTTTGTGTTTACCGGGAACTGATCATGCTTCAATAGCTGTTCAAACTATTCTCGAAAAACAATTAAAAAGTGAAGGCAAAACAAGCGAGGATATTGGAAGAGATGAATTTCTTAAAAGAGCATGGAACTGGAAAGAACAAAGTGGTGGAAGAATAGTTTCTCAATTAAAAAGGATAGGATATTCAGTTGACTGGACTAGAGAAAGATTTACTCTTGATCAAAAATTAAATGAAGCAGTTATTGAGGCTTTTAATATTCTCTATAAAGAGAATTTAATTTATAGAGGCGAATATTTGGTTAATTGGTGCCCTGAATCTCAATCTGCCGTAAGTGATCTTGAAGTTGAAATGCAAGAAGTAAATGGTCATTTATGGCATTTTAAATACCCTTTAATTTCTGACAGTGGTGAATATTTAGATAAGTACTTAGAAGTTGCAACAACAAGACCAGAAACTCTTTTGGGTGATACTGCTGTGGCAGTTAATCCTGATGATGATAGATATAAAGAATTTATTGGTGTCAAAGTAAAAGTTCCTTTCGTTGATAGAGAAATACCTGTTATCGCTGATTCACATGTTGATAAAGATTTTGGTACAGGTTGTGTGAAGGTTACTCCAGCCCATGATCAAAATGATTTTGCAATAGGAAAAAGGCATAATTTAAAACAGATTAATGTAATGAATAAAGATGGAACTTTAAATATTAATGCAGGTATTTTTCAAAATTTAGATAGATATGAGGCTAGAAAGAAAATTATCAAAGAATTGGATAACTTAGGACTTTTGACAAAAATAGAGGATTATAAACATACTGTTCCTTTTTCTGATAGAGGTAAGGTGCCAATTGAACCTTTATTGTCAACACAATGGTTTTTGAAAATGGATGATATATCACAAGGATGTCTTAATGAAATTGATTCTAAAAAACCATCTTTTATTCCTTCACGCTGGGAGAAAGTTTATAAGGATTGGTTAGAGAATATTAATGATTGGTGTATCAGTCGGCAATTGTGGTGGGGGCACCAAATACCAGCATGGTATGTTTTAGATGAATCTCAAGACTCAATAGAACAAAATACTCCATATGTTGTTGCGAGAAATGAAGAGGATGCCTTAATCGAAGCTAATAAAAAATTTGGATTAAATATTAAATTGGTTCGTGATAAAGATGTCTTGGATACATGGTTTTCAAGTGGTTTATGGCCTTTCTCAACCCTTGGTTGGCCAAATACAAATGATCCGGATTTTAAAAAATGGTATCCAAATAGTGTTCTTGTTACTGGTTTCGATATTATTTTCTTCTGGGTGGCGAGAATGACAATGATGGGGAATACTTTTACGAATAATATTCCTTTTAAGGATGTTTATATTCATGGTCTAGTTCGAGATGAAAACAATAAAAAAATGAGTAAAAGTTCAGGTAATGGTATTGATCCAATACTATTAATTGATAAATATGGTTCTGATGCTCTACGATTTGCTTTAATTCGAGAAGTTGCAGGCGCTGGACAAGATATTCGGCTTGATTTTGATAGAAAAAAAGATACATCTTCAACTGTTGAAGCTTCAAGAAATTTTGCGAATAAATTATGGAATGCGACTAAATTTGTATTAATTAATAAAACTTCTAATAATAATTATTTGCTTAATGAGAGCGATGAAACTTCTTTAGAGTTATGTGATAAGTGGATTTTATCGAAATTGAATCAGGTAAATATAAAAGTTGCTGCTTTGTTGAAAGAATATAAATTGGGAGAATCTGCGAAAATCCTTTATGAATTTACGTGGAATGATTTTTGTGATTGGTATGTAGAATTTGCTAAACAAAGGTTTAATAATAAAGAGACTAAAAATAGACAAATATCTGAAAAAGTTTTAATAAAAGTGCTGAATGATATTTTGGTAATGATTCATCCTTTTATGCCGCACATTACTGAGGAACTTTGGCATGTGCTGCAACTAAAACCAGATAATGCATTATTATCTCTTCAAAAATGGCCAATTCACGAAAATAAATTTGTTGATAATAAGCTTGATAATTCCTTTCAGCAACTCTTTGAAATTATTAGGCTGATTAGAAATTTGAAAGCTGAATTAGGTCTTAAGCCATCAGAAAAAGGTCCTGTATATTTAATTTCAGACAATGATGAATTGATTGATTTTTTAAAAACTTTAGTTGATGATATTCAAACCTTAACTAAATCTTCTGAAGTATTTATTTTTAAAACTAATGCTGTTGATAAAAAAGAGTTTGCTAAATCTTTTTCTGGGATAATTAGTGATTTAGAGGTTTACATACCTTTTCAGGATTTTGTAAATATAGATGCATTAAAGGAAAGGTTAACCAAGGATTTAAAAAAGGTGACTATTGAATTAGAAAATTTAAATAAGAGATTATCTAATAAAAATTTCGTTGATAAGGCTCCAAAAGATATTGTTGATGAATGCAGATTTAAATTAAATGAGGGTTCGGTACAAAAGGAAAGAATTACTAAAAAACTCGAACTTTTGAATTGAGAATGAATATATTTCTTGAAAATATTTATAATTTGTCTTTTTTTTTTAATACTGGAATTGGGATCTTTTCGTTTGTTTGTATTTATATTTTAATTGTTTTATTAATACTTCCAGCTTCTTGGTTATCTTTATTATCAGGTTTTTTATATGGCTCATATTTAGGATCAATTATCGTTTTCATTTCCGCTTCCATAGGAGCATCAGTTGCTTTTTTTGTATCAAAAAGTTTTTTTTCAAAAAATCTAAAAAATCTTTTTAGCCGTTATCCAAAATTAAGTGTCATGGAAAAAGTAGTAGAAAAAGGCGGACTTAAATTAATTTTTTTAGCGAGATTATCGCCGATATTTCCCTTCAGTATTCTTAATTATTTTTACGGTTTGAATAATGTTAAATTTAGAGATTTTGCTCTTGGTCTTCTTGGAATAATTCCAGGAACTTTTCTTTATTGCTCAATAGGTAGTTTGGCAAAAAGTATTCAGGAGTTAAAAAATGTGCAATCACCAAATAATTTATATGTTACTAGCATTGGAATTATTTCAACTTTTTTAGTTGTATATTTCTCAGCTAAATACTCCAGAGAATATTTTGAAAAATCCTAAGAATTTACTCTTTAATATTCCAATCTCTAATTGATGCAATTAAGATAAACCACAACAGTCTAAATTTACCTAGTAAGGTTTTGTTGGCTTCTAATTCGATATATTTTGTCTGTCCACAAGGTGTTTTTATGAATTTGAAAACTGTTTTCTTCGTCATTAGTCTCTCAAAAAGTCCTGATAATTATTCTTATATTTTATAGCCAAGATTTTTATTTTTTTATTTAAAAACCACTTTTTTCTTTGACTACTTTGTTGAATATTATTTTTTTAAATTTAAACTTTTTCTCCAGCTTTAAATCCTCTAAAGCATTTGAATCTAGGAAATCTAAGACTAAAAGCTACCGCATCCTTGGATTTTGTTTTAGCATCAGCTCTGATTTCTACAAGTTGACCAATAAGTTGACTCCGTTTTGACCAATATTCTTGACGTTGGATATCACTAAATCCACTTCCACAACTAAGACTGTACTCATGCCCATCATCTTCACCTTCTACTAGGATAGCTCCTAGTCTACCTTTATTGCGACCTGTGCCTTCCTCAACCGATACTACCTTTAAAGTGACTTCAATAAAAGGTTTTGCTTTTAACCAACTGTGTGTTCTTTTACATTCATACATAGCATCAGGATCTTTAATCATTACTCCTTCATATCCACCTTCCACGGCAGATTTATTCAGCTCTACAAATCTTTTCTGTCCCTCAATAGTGTCGAGATCTACATTTTCCCATTCAAGTGTTTGTATATGTTTTAGAAGCAAAGGATGTTTTGTTACCCATTCTTTTACTAATAAACTTCTTTTCGTTTGACTAGTGTTCCATTTCCCTTTTTGAAAGTTTTCAAGGGGGCATAAGTCAAATAGATGCAGAACTGCGTCTTTGGTTTGTTTGCCATCTTTTCTATGTACCTGTTTCATTAAATCTTGAAAGTTGGCACTCATTACTTCACCATCGAGAACTAAGTCATAAGGTGCTGGGTCTTTTTTTAAAACGTTTTCTATTTCTGAGATAATATGACCAAAATTATGGAATTGTTTACCATTACGAGAAAACATTTCTACTTTATTTTGTCTAATAATAGTTAAGACGCGTACACCATCTAATTTGATTTCAATTTGCTTTTTTCCTATCATTTTTTTTTCATGATTTGCACTGTCATGAGCTAATGGACAAGAAAAAATAGGAATAGCATATTTGGGAAATTTTTTTGCTATCTTGTTGATTGTTTTTTCAGATACACCACATCTAAGATCTTTAATTAAAACTCGTCTATAAAATCCATTCCACTCCTCTTTTTTTGCAGATTCCATAGCCGTAAGAATTGCATCGCGTGCAGCGTGACCAGTAAGTTCCCTTTGAATAAGCTTATTGGCTAATTTTCTAAAATCTTCCCATAAAAAATTTTGACTTTTTTCAGTCTCTTTCTCAGGAACAATTTTTACACCAAAAGTTACCAATGGATCAAGTGCCATACGGATGCCTTCAAAAAAATCATCTAGACCTTGTTCCATTGCTTCTGAGATGATCTTTTCTTTTTCTAATCTGCTTGGGTGTAATTCTAATTGATGTATTATTTCCTCTTTAAACAATTCTTTTTGCCTCACAAGAAATTATTAATTCACTTTAGCTATTCTGTCTATTTTCCAATCATTGTCAGTTTTTGCAAAAGTAAAATCTAATGGGAGCTCATCTTGTTTATCTTCTGATTTTAAATTCAAAGTTATTATAATTTGGTCTTCTTGGACTCTAGGCCTACCTGATTTTAAATTTCTATATTTATTGAGGTTTAAACTAGCTAAAAATTTAAGAAAGTCCTGGCGTTTAACATGAGTTTTATAAGTCTTTGTAGTCAAACCATAAGCTGCATCAATTCTGCCAGCAGCTATTTGATCAAAAAACTTTCTTACTAATGGATTAATTCCTCTGGCGCTTATAACTAATTTGACTGCATTAAAAGTCCAAAAAGAAACTAGTACTGCTCCGCCAACTAATAATGCTTTAATTCCGATATCTTTAACTAGTGTTGCATCCATGTTAATTTGAGTTTTTTATTACTTTAAGAAAAGAAATCGTTTTTGATGGCTTTTTTTGTCAAAATAATACTAATTTTAATCCATAATGCCCGTAATTCCTCTTTTACCCTTATTTCATAGATTTAATAGCAAATATTTTGAAAATTCTTTAACGGTTAATAATCAACCTTTAGTAAAAGTTAGATGGAGTGATAATAGATTAAAAACTACTGCTGGTTTTTATAAAAGAAAACGAATTAATGGTCTCGTAGATTCTGAGATTATCTTATCGAAACCTATTTTGAGTAAATTATCTAAAAATGAAATAAATAGTACTTTATGTCATGAAATGATTCATGCATGGGTAGATAGGATATTAAAAAAAAATGAGATACATGGCCCAAATTTCTTAGCAAAGATGAATGAAATAAATGAGAAAGAGAAGAGTTTTATAATTTCTGTAAGACACTCATTTCCTATTGAAAGGAGAGAATTAAAATATATAGGAACTTGTCAAAATTGTGGTGAGAAATTTTTCTATAGGAAAAGGATCAAGAATATTGCCTGTAAAAAATGTTGTGTAAATTTCTTTAATGGATCATGGAACAAAAACTGTTTAATTTTGTTTGATTAAAAATATAAGATGTGTTTTTGTTTCTATATTTGGAATTATTTATTTTTTTAATGTAATTTATATTTTAAAAAGCATAATAATTTATGGATTCAAACAGAATTAGAAATCTTAGAAATAGTTTTGATAGAAATATTGTTGATAAACAGGTTGATAAAATTTTTGAAACAGGAAGACAATTCGTTGATGGAGTATCTGGTGCTAGGCCAGGGAAAAGAAGGAATTCAGATTTTCAAGGAATAACAAGTAAGAGTGTTAAAAAAGTAGGAAGATGGGTATCCGAAAAAGTGGATTTATTTTTTGATGAAGATAATGATGATTGGCGTGATGAAAATTTTTACGATGATAACAACGATTTTAAGAATTTTACTAGAGAATCAAATCCTTATGAATCCGCCAAAGCGCACTCAAAAAGACCTTTAGAAGCAATATCTTTAAGGCAACCAAAAAGCTTACAGAAAACTGAGCCAAAAAAATTACCTTATGTGAAAGAGACTAAAGATGAAGATTGGCCAGATGAAATGGATTTTAAAGTTGAAAGATGGCAAAGAGCTTCAGGAAACGAGAATACTACATCAAGAGATCAATCAAACCAACAAGGTCAATCGAAATCAAGAAATCTCCCCAGATCAAGAAGAAGAAGAGTATAGTTTCTTAAATTCTTTAATTCCTGAATAACCCAATAAACTTTCTAGATGTGGATTAAAGACTTCTCTAATAATTGTTAGGGGCTTTTTGTCTCGAAAAAATCTATAATTTCTTGACCAGAATGGGCCTTTAAAACAAAATTGATCTTCTAACCAATTTGAATTTACAAGTGAAATTCTATCAACTTCTCTAAACAATTCAGATCTATCTTGTGTCAAATTCTTCCAAATTGGTTCTTCTTTGGCTTTTAAATTTTCATTCACTTGTTCTGCATTCCACCAACTTTCAGCCCAAGCTAGGTATTTATTATTGTTTTTAATCCATACTTGTCTTCTTATTAAAGGGCCATCTAACTGATTTAATTCTTTCGGACCTTCTTGAATGAATAGAGAATCTACTTCCATTGAAATTAATTTAATTTTCGTCTCTTGACTAGTTAAAAGCTGTAAATGTCTAGTTGGACTTCCATCCCCAAGCAGCATTAATTTCCATGGACCTGAAATCTTCGGTAATGAATTTTTCACTAAAAAAGTAGAGGCTTTTTCTTCCCATAAAATTTTTGGTGAGTTAAAAAGTTTATTATTCAGTGCTCTGACGGAATGCTTTTAAGATGATAACTTTTTTTCAGCAAAAACATTTGCATTTTCATTCTTTATTTCTCTTATTTTTAGCCAAACAAGTAATGCAGTTAAATCAGCTTTGCTTACTCCAGGAATTTTTGAAGCATCACCAAAATTTTTTGGCTTTATCTTATTCAAATTTTCTCTAGCTTCTAAAGATAATGTATCTATCTTTTCATAATTAATTTCTTGAGGTAGAGATTTACAGCTTTGACGATTTATTTGTTCAATGTTGTTTTTTTGTCTTTTAAGGTAACCCTCGTATTTAATATCTATTTCAACACCTTCTTGTATTGAAGAATCTAGATTTTTTTCAGTTAAATTATATTTAATTAGATCTGAATAATGAAAGTTTGGTCTTTTTAAGAGTTCTTTCAAAGTCGTTGAACCTTTGATTTTTGATCCCGTGTCTAATTCTATTTTTTTTGATGTTTCATCGGTATTTTTTAAACGGGTGTTATTTAATCTTAATTTCTCTTCTTCAAGGAGTTTCATCTTTTCTTGATAGGCCGACCATCTTTTCTCATCAATAAGCCCTATTTGATAACCTAATGGGGTTAATCTCCTATCTGCATTATCTCCTCTAAGAGTTAGCCTATATTCACTCCTACTAGTGAGAACTCTGTATGGCTCTTTGAGATCTTTGGTAATTAAATCATTAATCATTGTTCCTATATAGCTGCTTTCTCTAGTGAAAATTATTGGATCTTTTTTGTTTAGTTTTCTTGTCGCATTGACTCCGGCAACTAATCCTTGTGCTGCTGCTTCTTCATAACCAGTAGTTCCATTAATTTGTCCAGCGCTAAATAAATATTCAATTTCTTTCGTTTCAAGTGATGTTTGGAGCTGTGTTGCTGGTATGTAGTCATACTCGACAGCATATGCTGGTCGCAACATTTTACATTTACTTAATCCAGGTAAGGTTCTTAAAAGTTCTAATTGAATATTTTCGGGTAAACCTGTAGAAAATCCTTGTACATATATTTCAGGGGTATTAATTCCTTCTGGTTCTAAGAAAATTTGATGTGATTCTTTATCAGCAAATTTAACTATTTTATCTTCAATTGATGGACAATATCTTGGCCCTTTACTATCAATAAAACCGCCGTAAATGGGAGTTAAATGTAAATTGTCTCGAATGAGTTGATGTGTTTTAGAAGTTGTTCTTGTGATATGACAACTAACTTGAGGCATATTATTTTTGATATCTGGATCAAAAGAAAAATATTTATCCGCTGCAGTACTGGGTTGAATATCTAATTCATCAAAAATGATACTCTTTTTATCAACTCTTGCTGGAGTTCCCGTTTTTAACCGTTCTGTTTTGATACCAATTTCGTGCAAGTTTTGAGTAAGACCTTGTGCTGCTTGTTCACCCGATCTACCTGCTGACATTGATTTATTTCCTATCCATATTCTTCCTTCTAAAAAAGTACCAGCTGTAATAATAACTGATTTAGCTGAATAATAACTACCAAAGAATGTTTTTACACCTTTTATTCTTTTTTTTATGATTTTTTTGGAGTTCAATCCAATTTCTTCAGTTTTTGCAATATCCAGTTCAGTAATCATTGCTTCTTTTAAAGATAAATTATCTGTATTTTGAAGGATTTCGATCATCTTTTTTGAGTATTCTCTTTTGTCTGTTTGGGCTCTTAATGCCCATACAGCTGGTCCTCTACTAGCATTTAATATTCTTTTTTGAATAGCTGTTTTATCAGCTAATTTTCCAATGATTCCGCCTAATGCATCAACTTCATGCACTAACTGACTTTTTGCTGGCCCGCCAACTGCAGGGTTGCAAGGTTGCCAGGCAATCCTATCTAAATTGATTGTAAATAAGGCTGTAGAAAATCCTAATTTTGCTGTTGTTATAGCTGCTTCGCATCCTGCATGTCCTCCTCCAATAACGATGATGTCAAAAGATTCATTTGTTGAGTGATGATCTTGCATTTTAGGATCGATTTAATTAGCTAAATTCCTAAATCTCGTAAATTGAGGTTCAAATAATAATTTAACAGTTCCTACGGGTCCATTTCTATGTTTAGTGACAATGATTTCTGTAATCCCTCTATCTTCAGTCTCTGGATTATAGTATTCATCTCTATAAATCATTAATACTAAATCTGCATCTTGTTCAATAGATCCTGATTCTCTCAGATCGCTTAACATTGGTCTTTTATTCGTTCTAGACTCTACTCCTCTACTAAGCTGAGATAAAGCTACGACTGGTACTTTTAATTCTCTGGCCATGCTTTTGAGACCTCTTGTTATTCGTGAAAGTTCTTGCACTCTATTATCAGGGGTTGATCCTTCCATCAACTGAAGGTAATCAATCACAATTAATCCAAGTTCTTTTTTTTGTTCAGCTATTAATCTTCTGCACAGAGATCTCATCTCTAAAACACTTAAGTTAGGCTTGTCATCAATAAATATTGGTAGTTGACCTAGTGAATTGATACCTTCTCCAAGTAATGGCCATTCATCTTGCTGTAATCTTCCTGTTCTTAGCCTGCCACTTTCGATTCCAACTTCCATAGAAAGTAATCTATATGTCAACTGTTCTTTACTCATTTCAAGGCTAAATACACACACAGGTAAATCTTGGGATTGTGCAACATTTTTAGCCAGATTGAGAACTATTGAAGTTTTCCCCATGGAAGGTCTTCCAGCTACGATTATTAAATCACTTCTTTGAAAACCTTGAGTCATCGCATCAAGATCGTAGAAATTTACAGGAATTCCAGCTACTGAAGTACCTAATGATCTTGACTCTATTTCATTGAAAGTACTTGTAAGGATTTCAGCTGCTTGAGTTAGACCTTTTGAAGGTTTTTCTTGACTGATTTCAAATATTTTTTGCTCGGCTTTATCTAGAACTTCATTAGTATCTTGAGTTTGATCAAAACCTAGTTGAACTACCTCATTTCCAGATCTGATAAGTTGCCTTCTCATGAATTTGTCGTTAATTAAATTAGCAACTTGTTCTATGGAAGCTGTAGAGGAAACATTTTCAACTAGTTCTACTAGTTTGTTGTTCCCTCCAATTTTTTCTAGTGATCCATTATCTGCTAACCAAGCACTCATTGATGTTAAATCAGTTGGTTTACCTTGGGTATGCAACATTAATGCTGTTCTATAAATCTCTTGATGGGCATTTATATAAAAAGCTTCAGGTTTAATTAAGTCTGCAATTCTTCCAATTGCGTCTGGATCAAGAAGTATGCCACCAAGAACAGCTTCCTCTGCTTGAACATTTTGAGGAGGGACTAATCCAGCATTTTCACTATTAAAATCTTTTTTAAAATTTTTATTTTGCCCATTATTTGGAAAAGGTACTGAAACCATATCTTTAATTGCTTAGATATATACTCTGGCTACTTTTCAAAATAATGCAACAAATTGATTAACTTGTTACTTCAATATTTATTTCTGCATTTACCTCTGGATGTAATTTTATTTTTGCAGTAAAGGAACCTAAATTATGAATATCAGGAACAGTAATGTTTCTTCTATCAATTTCTTTTTTAGTTGCCGCTTCTATCGCTTCGGCAACATCCCCGTTGGTAACCGTTCCAAAAAGGACACCATCTTCTCCAACCTGTTTTTTTATAGTGAACCTACCTATTGTAGATAATGCAGTTTGGAAATCTAAAGCTTCTTGCTTTAATTTATCAGCAGCGATTTTTTCTTTTTCTTTCTTCCTTTCAATTTGTTTAAGGACTGCTGGTGTTACATTCATTGCCTTACCGTAAGGTAATAGAAAATTTCTTGCATATCCAGGTGCTACTTCAACTAGATCTCCTTCATTACCTAGTGATGCGATTGATTCAGTTAATGCGACTTGTATTCTTTTAGCCATGAAAATATTGAACAATATAGTTAATAATAAGACCTAGAGGGTAACTTTACTTTTTTTGCAAGACCAAATTTCGCAAGAATCTTAATATGTTCCCATGTTATGTCTATCTGACCTCTAAATAATCCTTGTTTTGCCGAATTGGGAAATGCATGATGGTTATTATGCCAACCTTCTCCAAATGTTAATGCAGCAACCCATGCATTGTTTTTCGATGAATCGCCACTTTCAAATGGTGCTTTACCCCAACAATGCGTCGCGGAGTTGACTAGCCAAGTTACGTGATAAACAACCACAAGTCTCAATGGAATTCCCCAAAGGACTAGAGCCCAACCTCCAACTCCTAATTTTTGACCTATTGCGTACAAAGAAAGTCCAATAGGAATTTGTAAGAATAAAAAATATTTATTTAGAAATCTATAGTATGGATCCTTGATTAAATCTGCACTTAGTTTTGGAACAGCTTTTAGTGCTTCAACGTCTTTAAACATCCAACCCATATGACTCCACCAAAACCCCTTTTTACTATTGTGATGATCTACTTCAGTATCTGAAAAAGAGTGGTGATGCCTATGCAAACCTACCCAATCTATTGGTCCATGTTGGCAACTTATAGCTCCACAGGTAGCAAAAAATCTTTCTAACCATCTTGGAACAATGAACGATCTGTGTGATAACAATCTGTGATATCCAAGAGTGACTCCTAAACAAGCCGTAACCCAGTAAAAAAATAATAATGAAGTGACTGCAGGGAGACTCCAAAATTTTGGTTGTATAGCTATAAGAGAAAGAATATGAATTGCAACCATAAAAACTATTGTCCCCCACGTTTTATGTAGTCTTGGAGGATATCTTTTTGAATGACTGGAAGGTTCCAGTAATTTTTCTGAGAGTTCTATAACTTTTTCAGCTGGAACAGGTTTTTTTAATTTTGCTGTTTCTTGGAAAATTACTGAATTCATGATATTGAAATACTATTTTCAAAATTACCGATATGTAATATTATCATACTATACTATTGATAAGTTTAATTATCTGTGAGTCTCGGATATCGCGATAAATTATCTAGAGGTCGAAGGGCTATGGCTCATTTGATACACCTTTGGCATGAAAGAAATGGATGGTCTCACAGAGTTTTGCCATTACTTTCTGAAGTTCTTGATTTAGGAAAAGTTCATAATTCGCAAATTTCTAATCTTAGGAATGGGAAGTTATCCTCGCCAGGTCCTGAAGTTTTTCTCGCTTTAGCTCAAGTTAATACGATTCTTGATCAAGGTATTGAAAAAATCAGGGATCGTTTTGAAACTGAACACCCAGAGTTATGGAAATCTTTGGAAGAGTCTGCATTACCCTTGAAAAATGATTCTGGTAATCCATTGTCCGCCGGGGAGTTATTCGAGATATTTTCAGGATTAAAATCTTTACCATCATCTTTTGACTGGTATATAGAAGATGAAGAAGCTTCTGCTTTAAGTGATGCTCTTTCAGTGCATTTTTGCCAGAATAAGGCTTGGAGATCATGTAAAATTAAGGTAATGGAAGCCTATGCTGTCAATAAATCTACCCGTAGAGAACGTTTTGCTGAGGTAATAGCAGGAATAAGAGATTATACGGCAGAAGAATTAGATGGAGAACTTCTTGATTTATATGAGGCTTCAAAAAAACTTTCTTATTTTCAGGGTAGGGGACCTAATGCTTTCCTCACAGAATTAAGAAATTTAGCTTCTGAAAAATAACATGAATTTTCAATATAAATGATGTTAAATAATAACTTAAAACTGGCTGAAAAAGCTGTTCTTTCTGTCGAAGATAGTTTAAGTAAAGTTTTCCAAGAAAGGTCCATTCAGGTTTCCCAGAAATTAGAAAATATTTTGACAATTTTTAAGGAAGAAAAAGTTTCGTCTAGTCATTTCAATCAATCTTCAGGTAGTGGTCATGATGATATATCTAGAGAAAAAATTGATGCGGTTTTTGCAAGATTGTTTCTTGCTGAAAAGGCAGCTGTGAGGATGCAATTTGTAAGTGGAACACATGCAATAAGTTCTGTCTTATTTGGAATTCTTAGACCTGGAGATGTAATGTTATCTCTTACAGGACAACCATATGACACTTTAGAAGAAGTCATAGGAATAAGGGGAGGAAATAAAGGGTCACTTAAAGATTTTGAGATTGCATATAAGCAAATAAATATATGCGAGAATTTTGATTCTTTTGAAGAAAAAATTGTTCATTCTTTTAAAGAAAATTCATGTAAATTAGTATTCATACAAAAAAGTTGTGGATATAGTTGGAGAAAGTCTCTGACGAATCATCAGATAGAGAAAATTTGTAGTTTAATTCATTCTCTTGATCCTAGCTGTATATGTTTTGTTGATAACTGTTATGGGGAGCTTGTTGAAGATAGTGAACCAATTTCTAAAGGGGCAAATATAATTGCTGGATCATTGATTAAAAATTTGGGAGGAACAATCGTTCCTACTGGTGGGTACGTTGCAGGAGATGCAGAGTTGGTTGAGATGGCATGTTCAAGATTAACTTCACCAGGTATTGGTTCTTCTGCAGGAATAAATTTTGGACTAGGAAGATTAATTTTGCAGGGTTTGTTTTTAGCACCACAAATTGTTCATGAATCACTAAAAGGTGCTGATATGGTTGCAGCAGTCTTTAAAAATTTGGGATTTAAGGTTTTACCAGAGCCAGCAACTTATAGATCTGATCTTATTCAGGCAGTAAGATTGAATAATCCTGATTTGGTACAAAAAGTATGTCAATCTTTTCAAAATTCTTCACCAGTAGATTCTTTTCTGAATGTTGTTCCATCATCAATGGATGGATATGATTCAAAATTATTAATGGCAGGAGGTACATTTATTGAAGGTAGTACAAGTGAATTTTCTGCTGATGCTCCTCTAAGAGATCCTTACAATATTTTTGTTCAAGGTGGTTCTCACATAGCTCACATCAAAATTGCATTAATTCGATTATTATCAGAATTATTAGAGGAAAAATTAATTTCAAAGGATTCTCTACTTCCTTTATCTACTTAATCATGTCTTACAAGTTTCCAGACAACCTCAAATATGCTGATACTCATGAATATGTTTTCGAAGAAAATGGATTATTAAAAATTGGAGTTAGTGAATTCGCTATAGATCAATTAGGAGATATTGTTTTTGTTGAATTAGCTGATCAAGGAGCGACTTTAGAGAAAGGCGAGACTTTTGGAACAATAGAATCAGTTAAGGCCGTTGAGGAAGTCTATCTGCCTTTTTCAGGGGAAATAGTATCTGTAAATGAGAGTGTTATTGAGAACCCTGAGCTTTTACAGAATGATCCGATTGGAGACGGTTGGTTAGTCATTTTGAAACCAGATTCAAAACCATTAATTGCTGATTTGATGACTTCTGAGGAATATCAATCAAAGGTTGTACCAAAATAAGGCAAACTTTTTAAAAAGAGCTATTTTAAAGAAAAATATTTTAATATGACATCTAAATTTGGGTCTGATTTGTTTATAGATAGGCATCTTGGGTTGGGAGATAATGATGAAACAATTATGCTGAAAAAGCTTGGTTTTAATAATATTGATCAATTTATAAATCAAGTTATTCCTGAAGATATTCAGCTTAAAGATAAATCTTCAGAAATATTACCTCAAGGTTGTTCAGAAATTGAGGCTTTAAATGAATTAGAAGAGATTGCGAATACAAATACTAAAATGAGATCACTAATAGGCCTTGGTTATTATGACAATCACATGCCTAAAGTAATCCAAAGACATGTTCTTGAAAATCCAAGGTGGTACACGTCTTATACTCCATATCAAGCAGAAATTGCACAAGGAAGATTAGAAGCTCTATTTAATTTTCAGACTATTGTTTGTGAACTAACAGGATTCCCTGTCGCCAATGCATCTTTGTTAGATGAGGGTACTGCTGCTGCAGAAGCTATGGCGATGAGTTTTTCCGCAAGAAAAAATAAATCTTCAAAAGTGTACTTAGTGGAATCAAATGTTTTTGATCATACTTTTAATGTTCTGCAAACCAGAGCAAAACCTTTGGGAATATCCTTAAAACGCTTTACTCAAAGAAACCTTCCTCACCATAATGATGTTTTTGGAATGTTGTTGCAATTACCTGGTAAAAATGGGGAATTATATGACCCCACATTCTTAATATCCCAAGCACATAGATCAGAAATTATTGTTACGGCATGTATTGATCCACTAGCACAAGTTTTGATTAAACCAATTTCTGAATTTGGTGTTGATGTAGCAGTGGGTAGTATGCAAAGATTTGGTGTTCCAATGGGTTTTGGTGGCCCCCATGCAGCATATTTTGCTTGTAGCGAAAAATATAAAAGGCTGATACCAGGAAGAATTGTTGGGCAAACTCTATCTAAAAATGGAGAAAAGTCTCTAAGACTAGCATTGCAAACAAGAGAGCAACATATTAGAAGGGAAAAGGCCACTAGTAATATTTGTACTGCTCAATCTTTGCTAGCCATAATTTCTTCTTTTTATGCTATTTATCATGGACCCTCTGGATTAACCCAAATTGCTAAGAGATTAGTGGAGTTGAGAATAAATTTAGAATCAAGTTTAGCTGCTTTAGGTTTTGACATCCCTGATGGGATTAGATTTGATAGTGTTGATGTTTATTCTGAGCACTCCCAGAAGATCCATAATGAAGCTTTAAAAAATGGCTATAACTTAAGAATTTTGCCGTTGGGATCAACTATTGAAAAGTCAACTGGCTTTGGGATCTCTTTAGATGAACTTAGTAATGAAAAAGAAATCAAAGATATTTTGACTTTCATAGCAAACCTTATAGAAAAAGAAGAAGATTTAGAGCATATAAAATTTGATAAAGTATTTCATCTTGAAAGTTTAGCCTTGAGATCCAGTGCATGGATGCAGCAAGATATATTCACAAATTACCAAAGTGAAACTGAATTAATGAGATATATATTCCGACTTGCAGAAAAAGATTTTTCTTTGGTAGATGGGATGATGCCATTGGGAAGCTGTACCATGAAGTTAAATTCTGTAGCAGAATTAAATCCAGTCTCTTGGGCTAATTTATCTTCAATTCATCCTTTTTCCCCACCAGATCAAACTAAAGGCTATTCAAAAATCATATCTGACCTAGAAAAATGGATAAGTGATATTGTTGGTTTGAAATCAGTTTCTTTTCAACCAAATGCAGGCTCTCAAGGAGAGTTTGCAGGTTTATTGGCAATAAATTCGTATTTTGAATCAAAAGGTGAACTATTAAGAAAAAAATGTTTAATTCCTAAAAGTGCTCATGGAACAAATCCTGCTAGTGCAGTTATGGCAGGTTTTGATGTGTTAAGTGTTGAATGTGATGACGAAGGAAATATTGATTTTCAAGATTTGTCGATCAAGGTCAAGAAATTTGATAACCAAATAGGGGCTCTTATGTTGACTTATCCCTCTACTCATGGAGTTTTTGAATTACAAATCAGAAAGATATGTGATTTAATTCACTCTGTAGGAGGATTTGTCTATTTAGATGGAGCAAATTTGAACGCTCAGGTTGGATTATGTAAACCGGGGGATTATGGTGTTGATGTTTGTCATTTGAATTTACATAAAACATTCTGCATTCCACATGGAGGTGGTGGTCCAGGAGTAGGTCCAGTTGCTGCATCAGAAACTTTAAGCCCATTTCTTCCTACTCATTCTTTAATGGATAATAATTTATCTAATTGTTCTAATTACGTATCTTCTGCTAAGCATGGGAGTGCAAGTATTCTTCCAATAAGTTGGATGTATATAAAAATGGTTGGTCTTAGTGGTTTAAGGAAAGCAACTGCTCATGCAATTTTATCTGCAAATTATATTGCGTATTCTTTAAAACATAAATTCAAGATTCTTTATAAAGGAAAAAATAATTTTGTCGCACATGAATGTATTTTAGATTTTAGAGATTTAAAATCCAAAACTGGTTTGAGTGTAAATGATTTAGCTAAACGATTAATAGATTATAGTTTTCATGCCCCAACTATAAGTTGGCCTGTTCCAGAGACCATAATGATAGAGCCTACTGAAAGTGAAAGTTTGGTTGAATTGGATAGATTTTGCGAGGCTATGCTATTGATTGGAGAAGAAATCAGCGAAATAGAAAAAAATAGTGAATTAAAGAATAATAATGTAATAAGTAACGCTCCCCACACACTGAAAGAGTTAATTGCTGATAATTGGCATTATCCTTATTCAAAAGAAAAAGCTTCTTTTCCTTATAAAACTCCAACATCTATTAAGTTTTGGTCTTCAGTTTCTAGGATCAATAATGCATATGGCGATCGCAATTTAATTTGTACTTGCAATGTAAATCAAGGAGAGACTTTCGAAGAAAAAAAATGTGCTTAAAGGACTAGCGTCCTTATATTTCCTTAGTTATTATCAGTGAGAATAAAAATTTAATATTTTCTTATAGAATTTTTTTAAATTTTTTTATTACAATATTCGAGCATCAAATTTTTTGGGGTATTTGAAGCTATGACCAAAGATTTTAAATCTGGTAATGTTAAGCACCTGCCAGTTAAAAATGTCGACTTACCAAATTTTGTCAATAATTTTTCAGGAGATCACTCAAACATTTGTTCCATTGAGGGAACCAATGTAATAAGAGTGCCCTTTGGTAAAAAATTTTCAAAGAAAAAAAGGCCTGAAAAGAATCAAAATATCGCTACTCTAATTCTTCCTTTAAGTTCTTATAACAGTCCTACGCCTCCACATGTAGCATAATTAAGATTAAGTTTAATCTATTTTTTTTAGAGTATCTGCATAATAATTTTGCAGTTGAAGCGTTGCTTGATTCCAATCCCATTTTTCTGCTTCGTTTCGTGCCTCTTTCCTCATAATTTCTCTTTTATCTTCATTATCTAGAATTTTTTTTGTCGCTGCAATCAAACTCTGTTCCCCATTATCTTTTTCATCAGGATCATATAAACAACCATTAATCCCATCGCTAATAATATCTGGAATCCCCCCCTTGTTGGCTCCGATAACTGGACATCCTGCTGCCATTGCTTCTAGTAAAACTAACCCAAGTGTTTCTGTACTAGATGGAAATAAGAATATATCCCCAGAGGCATAGGCGCTAGCAAGTTCATCGCCAGATAAATATCCTATGAAATTAGTCTTTGTATTTTCGAAGATTTTTTCAAGCTGGTTTCTATACGGTCCGTCACCCACAAGTGCTAGGCAAGCATTAGGGATACTTTTTAAGACTGGTTTAATCCTTTCAATTTGTTTTTCTGCTGATAATCTTCCTACATAAATTAATAAATAATTAGCGTCTTGATATTTTCCAAATAGTTTTTCTCTCATTTTCTCACTTCTCAATTCTGGTCTGAAACTGTAAGTATCTACTCCTCTTTGCCATAGAGCAGTCCTTTGAATACCTTTCTCTTTTAACTCATTGACCATAGCCGTGGACGTACATAAATTTAACAAGGCTTGATTATGAGCTGCTTTAAGTAATTCCCACAAAAGTGGCTCTAACATGCCCATACCGTAATGTTCTAGATATTTTGGAAGATGAGTATGGTAGCTGGCAATTAGAGGAATATTATTAGTTTTCGCCAGCCATATACCACCTAAGCCAAGTACAGCTGGATTAACAACATGTATCAAATCTGGGTTAAATTTTTCTAACTTATCTGATACTGCAGGACCTGGTAAACCAAGCTTCAACTCTGGGTATAAAGGTAATGGCATTGCGGCAACTCCAACAACAGTTGCTCCCATATATGATTCTGGACAGCCTTCTGGACAAAAAATTATAACTTCGTCACCATTCTTTATTAAAAATTCAATCGTTTTAGTCAGCCTTGTGACTATGCCGTCAACTTTAGGTAAAAAAGTTTCAGTAAACAATGCAATTTTCACTTTCTTAAGATAATTATTTCAGAAATTTTAATTAGTCTTTATGGCCTCAGCTTGTTTTTTAGTCCAAGAAGAAACACAAGGTATGCGCTTAAGATCACATCTATTGGAGTATTTTTTAGCAACTTCAACAACTTCTTCTAATAAGCCATTATCAAGAGTCGTTGGGTTTAAACCTAATTCTATAAAGCATTTATTATCAACAATTAGATCATTTTCTACTGCTTCATTTCTTGGATTTGGTAAATAATTGATATCGGCTCCTGTTAGAGAAGCAACTTTCTTAGCCAGTTCTCCAACTTGATGACTTTCAGTCATTTGATTAAAGATTTTGACTCTCTCACCAGGTTTTGGAGGATTTTCAAGAGCAAGTTGTACACACTTTACAGAGTCTTTTATATGTATAAATGCTCTAGTTTGCCCTCCTGTCCCATGAACACTTAATGGATATCCAATGGCAGCTTGCATTAGAAATCTATTTAGAACAGTTCCATAATCTCCATCATAGTCAAATCTATTTGTCAATCTAGGGTCTTTTAAAGTCGCTTCTGTATTTGTTCCCCAAACAATGCCTTGATGTAGATCAGTGATTCTCACAAGATCATTTTTGTTGTAGTAGAGAAATAATAATTGATCTAAAGTTTTTGTCATATGGTAAACGCTACCTGGGCTTGCAGGGTGTAATATTTCTTCTTCAAAACGACTTCCATCTGGTTGTGGAACTTCAACTTTTAGATATCCTTCTGGAATTGTTGCACCTCTATGGGATCCATAACCGTAAACTCCCATTGTTCCCAAATGAACTACATGAATATCTAAATTACTTTCTACGATTGCAGCAAGAAGGTTATGTGTACCATTAACGTTATTATCTACTGTATATCGTTTGGTAAAACTTGATTTCATAGAGTAAGGAGCTGCTCTTTGTTCAGCAAAATGGATAACTGAATCAGGTTTTTCTTCAATAAGTAAATTTAATAATTTTTGGTATTGTTTAGAGATATCCATGTTAAGAAATTTCATAGGCTTACCACCAATCTCTTCCCATGCAGATAGTCTTTCAGTTATTGAAGAAATAGGAGTTAAAGATTCTACTTCAAGATCAATATCTATTTTTCTACGACTTAAATTGTCGACAATAATTACATCATGATTTTGCTCTGCTAAATTCACCGCACAAGGCCAACCGCAAAAACCATCTCCACCTAGAACAATAACTTTCACTCAGAACTCCAGAATTAATAGATTCATAATATATTTATTAAATTACTACAGTGTGCTTCCAATTTGCGAAAAAACATCGTAAATAGTTTCAAATCTTCTTTCTTAATACGATAAATAAAACTAAATCCTGAATTTTTACTTTCTTTTTTAAAATTTGCTCAACTAGGAGCATTAGATAGATATGTTTTTTTCCGGTGAACTTGCTACTGCAATATCCTGTTTTTTAATTCTTCCTGCAAGAAAAGCTTGCCTACCAGCTTTCACACCATAATTTATAGCTTTAGCCATTAGAGGAGGATTCTCAGATTGTGCTATTGCACTATTTATTAATACACCATCAGCGCCAAGTTCCATCGCTTGAGAAGCTTCACTAGGTACCCCAATTCCTGCGTCAATTATTACTGGCACTTTTGCATTCTCAATAATTATCGCTATGTTTGATAAATTTAATAAACCTTGGCCGGAGCCAATAGGCGAGCCTAAAGGCATTACAGTTGCACATCCTATTTCTTCTAATCTTTTTGCAAGAATAGGATCAGCATTAATATATGGAAGTACAGCGAAACCTTTTTTTGTAAGGACTTCAGCAGCTTTTAGGGTTTCTATTGGATCTGGTAGTAAATACTTTTTGTCAGGAATTACTTCTAACTTCACAAAATTGTTTTCTTCTTGACCAGACAATTTTGCAAGCTCTCTTCCTAAAATTGCTATTCTGACTGCCTCATCGGCATTAACACAACCAGCTGTATTAGGAAGCATCCAGTATTTTTTCCAGTTAATTTTTTCTAGCAAATTTTCTCCAGTCTCATTATTTTTAATTCTTCGAACAGCGACGGTTATGATTTCTGTTTCTGAATTAGACAAACTCTCGACCATATCTTGCGAAGATTTGTATTTACCAGTACCGACCATTAATCTACTGGAAAATTGTTTTCCTCCAATTAGTAAAGATGAATCATCTTTCATATTTAAAATCCCTTATCTTTAATACCTTTATAAGGTTTGTAATTATTTCTTTTTTCTAACTCCTTACTTTTTTTAATTGCTGTTTTATTTTTTGGATCTATAACCAAAACCTTTTGATAAGTAGCATATGCCAAATCGTATTCAAGTAAACGCTGTTGTGCCGATGCGAGGTTATTAAGAGCTATAGGATATTCTGGGAGTGATTTTATTGCAAAATTATAATATTTAATTGCTTTTTTAAATTCATTTTGAGCAGCATAAGAAAAACCCAAAGCATTATTTATTATCGCTTTGGCTTCATCAGGTTCATTTTCATAATTTTCAATTGCTTTTAATAAAGTTTTAGTTGCTTCAGTGTATAATCTTTTTTTTATCTGAATAGACCCAAATTCATATAGTTCTGTAGCTTGAGTAAGAGAATCTAAACCTTTTTGCTCGAATTTTACTAAATTTAATTCTTCACTTCTTGTTTTTAGAAATTGTCTGAAAACAAAAATAGAAATTATTATTAATACAACAAAAAGAATTATTAAATAGGATTGAAAGGAAGATATTTCCATTATTGATAATTACTTTTAAAATTATATTATTTTTTTCTAATTACTAATGGAAGAAATAATTTGTTCAAAACACTTAGGGTCGTTTAAAGCTAATTGTGCAAGCATTTTCCTGTTAATGATAATTTCTGATTTTTTCATGCCATTTATCAACTTGCTATAGTTGGTGCCATTTAACCTAGCCGATGCATTAATTCTAGAAATCCAAAGTCTTCTAAAATCTCTTTTTCTTCTTCTTCTATCTCTGTAAGCATTACAAAGAGCCTTCATCACTCTTTGATTTGCGGTTCTGAAAAGATTTTTGTTACCTCCTCTGAAACCTTTTGCAAGATTTAAGATTTTGTTTCTTCTTTTTCTGGCTATGTTGCCTCTTTTTACGCGTGCCATGAATATTTATTGAAAATGGGTTAAAAATTTATGCGTATGGAATCATCAATCTTACATTATCAGCATCTCTTTCATCAACTACGGCTTTTGTTGATAGATGTCTTTTTAATTTGGAGCTTTTATGATCAAGTAAATGATTATGGAAAGCTCTTCTTCTCATAAATTTACCCGTCGCAGTAGCTTTAAATCTTTTGGCAGCTGATTTACGAGTTTTTAGTTTAGACATTTAAGTCAAATGTGTTTAATTAGGATAATCTAAACCTTTATATGCATTGGTGCAAATTAAAGTTTTTAATTGAAAAGGAAATTTCTAACTTATGAAAGCTAAATTTGCCTTTTTAAACTTATTTTTAGGTTTTATTTTTCTTTTAACTATTAATACTAAATATAATTCTTCTTTAGTAGCAGAAGAATTGCTAAAGGATGAACTCAATAATGAAATTAAAAAAGGAAAATTTTTAATTGGTTTAAAGCAATATCTAGGTGGGGAGAATGACAGTTTTTCAAAAAAAAAGAATATCAACTTTATCACTGATAAAGGTTTTTTAAACCTGATATCGTCCAACGGTATTAAACATAAATCAAAACAGATTAATATCAGCTGGGTGGATATACCCATCAAAAATCCAAAAACAATCGAAAGAATTGTTTTTGGTCCTTTTGCTAGCTATGAATCAGCAAAAAAACAAGCAGAGAAACTTAAAGATAAAGGATTTGAGACGACTGTTGCTTACCCTAAAAATTGGGAAGTATGGATTCCATTTGAAGCTGATCTTCCAGAGTTTGAATTGAAAAATAAGATTTTCAGAAAAATAAAAAATTTTCAAATTACTCCTGTTCTTAGAAGTGAATATAGTGTTATAAAACTAGAGGGACCTATATATATTTATGCTCAAGAGGAAATAGAAATAAATGGTGTCAATTTTGGTAAAAATTTTTATTTATTAAAAGATTTATATGGAACTTGGACATTAGTTCAAAAAATTGAATTTGACGACTATTTGGCAGGTGTTTTGCCATACGAAATTGGACCTAATTCTCCTTTAGAGGCACTCAAGGCACAAGCAGTCATAGCAAGAACTTGGGGAATTTTTAATTCTGATAGATTTAATATGGATAAATATCATTTATGTATAACCACTCAATGTCAAGTTTATAAGCCTCCTAAGATTACAAACAAAAAAGTACAACAAGCTATAGAAGCAACTTCACATTTAATCCTAACTTATGGAAATAAACCAATAAATGCTTTTTACCATGGTTCTAATGGAGGTATATCAGCTACTGCAGGAGAATCTTGGCAAATTCAAGATTATTCTTATTTCAATTCAATCATTGATGGTTCTAAAACATTAAATAAAAATTTTAAACTTCCAATTACAAATGAATCTGATTTAAATAATTTTTTAGATTTTGATAAAGAACAGTTTTATGGGAGTAATCATTCTCTGTTTCGATGGAATAAGAAAATTTCTAGTCTTGAAATTAAAGAAAAGTTAATTAAAAACAAACTTATAAATATTAATGAAGATGTTTTGAATTTAAATTCTATTGAACGTGGGTCTAGTGGCAGAGTGACAAAATTAGAAATACAAACGGACAAAAGTAATAAATCTATTGTTCTTGTTAAAGATGATATTCGACGGGTATTAAATTTTATACCTAGTAATTTGTTTACTATTAATAAATTAAATGATGATTTATGGCTTTTGAGAGGAGGAGGCTTCGGTCATGGTGTAGGTTTATCTCAGTCAGGAGCAATTGAAATGGCTAAATTAGGTTTCTCTTATGAACAAATATTGAATCATTACTATCGAGATGCAAAACTAAAAAAAATTGAGATATTGTCTCAATGAAAGTTAAGTAATTAAAAATTTACTTTTATGAGTAAGGGTTTTTATAAAAATCGAAGATTAAAGTCGTTTATATTTCTTGGTGCTTGTTTTTTAGTAGCTTTTATTCCTCATGCTTACAATATCGCAAGTTTCTTTTACCTTATATTGACGCTTTCCTTTGTGATTGTTCTCTATGGATTAATAGTTATTTCTAGAAATTTTAAAAGGAACTACCTTTTAAATACTGTAAGCAGAAGACTTAGCAATAAAGAGTTACCTGTGCTTGATATTTTAGTCGCAGCAAGAGATGAGGAGAATGTTATAGCAAGACTAGTTGAAAGATTATTTAGTTTAGATTATCCAACAAATAAATTAAATATTTACATAATCGATGATGGCAGTTCTGATAAGACGCCTTTAATTTTAGATCGATTATCTAGACAATATGACCAGTTAAAAGTCGTAACTCGTTCTCCAAATGCAGGAGGAGGAAAGTCAGGAGCTTTGAATTATGCCTTGAAATTTACTTATGGGGAATGGTTATTAGTTTTGGATGCTGATGCTGAATTAAAACAAGATTCTTTGATAAGGTTATTTAGTTTTGTAAAAGAGGGTGATTGGTCTGCAGTTCAACTAAGAAAATCAGTAACTAATGAAAGTAAGAATTTTTTAACTTCTTGTCAGTCAATGGAGATGGCTATGGATGCAATCTTTCAATATGGAAGATTATCAGTTGCTGGAGTTTCTGAATTAAGGGGAAATGGCCAATTAATTAAGAAAGAAACATTATTGGCATGTGGTTCTTTTAATGAAGATACAGTTACAGATGATCTTGATTTGAGTTTAAGATTATTATTATCAAAATCTAGAATTGGAATCTTATGGGATCCTCCAGTCATGGAGGAGGCAGTTGAGAATTTAAATGCTTTATTAGCGCAAAGACAAAGATGGGCAGAGGGGGGTTTGCAAAGATTCTTTGATTATGGAGATCAATTATTCACTAATAAAATTGATTATTTGCAGAAATTTGATTTAACTTACTTTTTTATCTTGCAATATGCACTACCAATCATTTCTATTTTTGATTTAGTTTTCAGTATTGCTTTATTAGATTCACCAATTTACTGGCCTATTTCATTAACAGCTTTTACGTTATCTGGAATTGCTTTTTGGTACGGTTCTTCTTGTAAAAGCGAAGTCCCTGTATTGAAAAAAAGAAATTTTTTGATGGTATTTGTATCAGTTTTTTATTTATCACATTGGTTTTTAGTCATCCCTTGGGTAACAATAAAGATGTCTATTTTTCCCAAAAAGATACTCTGGAGAAAAACTCTTCATACTGGAGTTTAATTTATTCATCAAGGTCTATAATTTCTCCATTAAAGAAATTTGCTAAGTTTTTTGAACTATCATCATAAGTTTCCTCGTTAGATATTTTTGTTGAAGAATTAGTTTTTGTTTCTATTTTGTTTCTTGTTTTCAAATTCTTTACTTCATTTTTGATTATTTCTGGAGTCTTTGTTTGGTTACTTTTATTTAATTGTTTGGTTGAAAAATTAAGTATTATTCCATTTCCAAATATCTTTTTTACAGTATTTTCAATTATCACTTTTCTGCTTTTTATCATATTTTCCCAGTTCGGAGATAATGCAATTGTGATTTTTTCCGAATCAATACTTTCAAGTTCGGCTTGTTGCGAAAGTAACATTCTGGTTGATGGTAACTCTACTTTAGAAAGAATTAATTCCCATTTATCTTTTAAATTATTTGATTCAGGATAATTTTGATTATTTTCAGAAATATCTTCAATACTTTCTTTTTCAAGAACTTCAAATTTTTCTAATTTTCCGTCTTTTTTTTCGATCAATTCCTCTCGAGTTATCTCTTTTTTGATACTTGGTTTTTGAATTGCATTAGAAATATTTTCTTTATTAAAACTTGCAATGTTTTTTCTACTTTCATGCTTTACCTCATGCATATTATTTTTACTTTCTTGCTTATTTTCAAAACTATTTATCTCTTGGTTACCTAGAAGGCCAGTTAAATGTATTTCAAACCAAAGCCTTGGGTTATCACTTGTTTTGATTTGATATTCAATATTTCTCAGATTATTATGCCAATTAATTATTGTAGATTTATTTATTGTTTTTGAGAGTTTATTCAATTCATCTCGAAATTCATCAGATGTATAGTAAAGATCTGAATATTTATTATTTGTAGTGTGTAATAGTAGATCTCTTGTTATATTAAATAGTCCGATAATTATTTGAAGAGGTTCGTTTCCGGCATCATATAATTTGTTGCATGTGATAATTAATGACTCTGGATTATTCTCAGCCAATGATTTGATCAGATTTGTTAATTCACTTTCTGATACTTCTCCTAGGAGGTTCTGGATATTATTAATTGTTATCCCTTCTGGTAAAAGATTCAATTGTTCAAGGAGGCTTTGTGCATCTCTCATACCTCCATTAGATCTTTTTGCAATCATTTTTAACGCCTGAACTTCGTATTCAATAGATTCTTTTTCCGCGATTTCTGATAAATGTTGAAAAATATCACTAGGGCTTATTCTTCTAAAATCAAACTTTTGGCATCTACTTTTTATTGTATTTAATACTCTCTCAGGATTTGTGGTCGCAAGGATAAATACAACTCTTGAGGGCGGTTCTTCAATAGTTTTTAGTAAAGCATTTGAAGCTGCCGTTGAAAGCATATGACATTCATCAATAACGTATACTTTCCATCTCGCTTGAGTAGGTGCAAATCTCGCTCTTTCTATAATTTCTCTTATATTTTCTACTCCTGTATTTGATGCTGCATCAATCTCGATAATATCTAAAGCGGCCCCATCTGTAATTTGTCTACATAAGTCACATTTACAACAAGGAGTTGTCGTAGGTTGCTCGAATGACTGGCAATTTAGAGATTTTGCAAATATTCTTGCACTTGATGTTTTTCCAGTGCCTCTTGGGCCATTAAAAAGATATGCAGGAGCAATTTTTTTTGTTAATAGTGCTTGTTTGAGTGTAATGGATATAAATTTTTGCCCAACCAGTTCGTCTAAGTTGTTTGGTCTATATTTTTGATGAAAAGGCTTATGTATATTTGGCATTTATTCTTCATAAATTAGAATAGTTAAGGATTTAGTTACAACTATTAAACTCTAATGTTTAGGCAGACTCTTTAATGATTCTTTTTGATCCTGAAGGTAGTTTAACAATTTTAGATGAGAATAATTTATCCACCATATTTTTGGTAATTGTGAATTCTTTTACATTTTGTTCTGAAGGGAGTGTATACATTATGTCAAGCATTAGTTCCTCAATTATTGATCTTAATGCCCTTGCACCTGTTTTTCTTTTAAATGCTTCATCAGCTATTGCCTCAACAGAATCTGGCTCAAATTTTAATTCAACATTATCCATACTTAATAAAGTTTTGAATTGCTTTACTAGGGCATCTCTTGGTTGAGTCAGAATAGATTCTAAAGTTTCTTTTGTCAGACGATCTAATACAGCGCAAACTGGGATTCTTCCAATAAATTCTGGAATCAGTCCATATTTAACTAAATCATCTAGCTCTAAATTTTTTAGAGCATCTCTTGAATCTTCTATTTTTTTGGTATTAACTTTGTTTTGATCTGAATTAGTGGTAAATCCTATGGAGTGTTTGCCCATACGCTTTTGAACGATATCCTCTAAACCTATAAAGGCTCCTCCGCAGATAAATAAAATTTGACTCGTGTCAATTTGTATACAGTCATGATAAGGATGTTTTCTGCCGCCCTGAGGTGGAACATTAGCTATTGTTCCTTCAAGCATTTTTAATAATGCTTGCTGTACTCCTTCACCAGAGACATCTCTAGTAATTGAAGGATTCTCGCTTTTTCTTGCAATTTTATCTATTTCATCTATGTAAATAATTCCTTTTTGAGCTAGTTCTACATTCATTTCAGATTTTTGTAAAAGTCTTAAAAGTATGTTTTCAACATCTTCCCCAACATATCCAGCTTCTGTCAAAGTCGTTGCATCTGCTACTGCAAAAGGAACATCAAGAAACTCAGCTAAAGTTTGAGCTAATAGTGTTTTTCCACTTCCAGTAGGGCCGATGAGTAAAATATTTGATTTTTGTAATTTCGTTGCTTGTGAATCTGTTGAATTACTATTTTTACTTTCCTCTTTAACTTTCCAAGCTAATCTTTTGTAGTGGTTGTATACGGCTACTGATAATATTTTTTTTGCAGATTCTTGTCCAACAACTTGATTATCTAAAAAACTTTTTATTTCTAATGGCTTAGGGATTGAGGTTAATTCTAAAGGAATAGATTTTTTTGGATTTTCAGTTGGTAATTTCTTTTTTACGTACGGAGAGTTGTTTGTGTTCGTTTGATTATCAAGTAGTTCTTCATCAAGAATTTCATTACAAAGGTCTATGCACTCATCACAGATATAGACACCAGGACCAGCTATAAGCTTTCTGACTTGGTCTTGTGATTTCCCGCAAAATGAACATTTAAGATGGGCGTCGAATTTAGCCATCGATTATCAAGTTTTAATGTGAAAGGTGTTGAATATTCCCTATTCACTAGCATTGCTCATAAATATCGATTCGTCATCATATTCTTAAAAATTCAATGCCCCTTGTCACTTTTTGATAACTTTATCGATTAATCCATATTCGACTGCTTCTGAAGGAGATAAGAAGTAATCTCTTTCTGTATCTTCATTAATTTTTTCTAAAGGTTGTCCAGTATGTTCTGCTAAAAGCGAGTTTAATGTTTTTTTTAGAAAAAGTATTTCTTTAGCTTGAATTTCAATTTCTACTGCTTGACCCTGAGCACCTCCAAGAGGCTGATGAATCATTATTCTAGAATTAGGCAAAGCTAATCTTTTTCCCTGTGCTCCTCCAGAAAGTAGAAATGCCCCCATACTTGCAGCTACCCCAAAGCATATTGTTACTACATCAGGGGATATTTGTTGCATTGTATCGTATATAGCCATTCCTGCAGTTACTGAGCCTCCTGGAGAATTGATATATATTTGTATGTCTTTTTCAGGATCTTCAGCTTCAAGAAATAATAATTGTGCAACGAGAGAGTCAGATACTTGATCATTAATTCCAGTACCTAAAAAAATTATTCTCTCCCTTAATAGTCTTGAATAAATATCAAAAGCTCTTTCTCCTCTGCCAGATTGTTCTATAACGGTAGGCACAGCGGCACCAGTTTTATTAATACTTTCGTAAGAACTTATTGAGCTTTGGATTAAATGTTTTTTTTCTGAGTTCACAAAATAATTTTCGTCTTATAGATAATTTAAGGGGTTTTTGTTTAATTAGTAGGAAATTTCATAAATTATTTTTTTTCTTTTTTATTTTGAGTTTTTGTCGCTTTTGATGCTTTTGTAGCTTTTGTCGCAGTTTTTGTGGTTTTGATAGCTTTAGAAGTTTTTGTACTTTTCTCTTTTACTGTGGAATTTTCTTCAAGCCAAATTATTAATTTTTCTTTGAGTAAATCGTTACTTATTACTTCTATCAATTTTTTAATATCTATTTGTTTTGAAGATTTAGAGATTTCATCTTCATAATCTTTCATTTTTAAATCAATTTCATCTTTCTCAACTTTTATGTTTTCTTTTTCTGCTAATGCTTTAAGAGCTAAATTTCTTTGCACATTTTTTTCAGCCTGAGGCCTTGTGGACTCAGCTAATGACTTCACTAATTCCGGAGTAAAAGTAGATTTAACATCAAGACCTTGTTGAGCAAATCTTTGAGCAGTTTGTTCAATATTGTTTCTCACTTCTATATCAATCATAGATTTTGGAATTTCAGTAACCAATTCGTTTGTTAAGGCATCTAATAAAGCTTCAATTTTGATATCTTTTTGAGTTTTTTCAAAATTGTCTTTAAGTTGCTTTTCAATATCTTTCTTTAGCTCTTTTAATGATTCTTTGTTACCAGACTGTTTTGCAAAATCGTCATTAAGTTCAGGTAATTCTTTTTCTTTAAGATCCTTAAGATTGACTTCAAAGATCGCCTCTTTGCCTCTTGAATCCTCATGAGAATAATCTTCAGGAAATTTAAGGTTAAGTGTTTTACTATCACCAATTTTCATCTTTACGATTCCCTCAACGAAACCGGGAATCATTTTGTTCTTTTCTAACTCAAGATCCATTGATTCACTTGTCCCACCATCAATCTCTTTGCCAGAATCTTTATATTTTCCTTTGAAACTAACTACAGCAATATCTCCTAATTTTGCTGCTCTATTAGTTACTGGAATAATATTTGCAAACTGATTTCTAGATTTCTCTAGCGCTTCATCTACTGACTTAGGATCAAACTTTGTTTTTGAGATTTCAACACTAAGTCCTTTGGATTTTTTTAGTTTTAATTCGGGGGCAACATCAGTTTGAAGAGTAACCTTTAGTGTTTTTTCAGGACTAAACTTTGCGAGTAAAGTTTCAAATCCATCTACCAATTCTGGCTCACTTAGTGGTTCTATAGATTTAATTTTTAATGCTTCTTGCCATGATTTATCAATAATTTTCTCTAGAGCAGAAGCATGTAATTGTGTGATGCCAATTCTTTGGATTAAGACTTGTTTAGGAATTTTGCCAAGTCTAAATCCAGGAATTTTAGCCGAACGACTGATATTACTGATTGTCTCATTTACGCACGTTTTGCATGTCTCAGATGGTATTTCTAATTCAAATGAAATTCTACTTTGAGGTAGAGGAGTTGTTTTGACTATTAATGCTTCTTTAGCCATTTTTTGTGATTATTACTAAAAGCCGAATCTTAATTATTTCACATTATGTGATTTCCTTGAAAGTTATTTTTTTGATAAAGTAAAAAAAAATAGTCAATCTATTTATAAAAATCATTTGAAAGTGTGAGACAATCTCCGTTTTTGCCTGATAGGCCATTAAAAGTTGCTGTTTTAGGATCTTCAGGTGCTGTGGGATCTGAAATACTTAAAATTCTCGAAGAACGGGATTTCCCAATATCAGAATTGGTATTGCTTTCATCAGAGCGTTCAGAAGGAAAAAAAATTATTTGGAAAGATGAAGAATTAGTTACAAAAAAGACAACTAAGGAAGAATTTTTGAATCTTGATTTAGTTTTAGCTTCAGCTGGTGGAAGTATTTCAAAAAAATGGTTTTCTACCATTATGGAACAAAACGCTTTATTGATAGATAATTCAAGTGCATTTAGGTTAGATCAGAATGTACCTCTTATAGTTCCTGAAGTTAATGCTAGTGATGTACTTAAACATGATGGGGTAATAGCTAATCCAAACTGCACTACCATTTTGTTGACATTAGTTTTAGCTCCGTTAAATAAACTTTCGGCTATTAAAAGAGTTGTTGTCTCAACATATCAATCTGTAAGTGGTGCAGGGCAATTGGCGATGGAGGAACTAAAACTTTTAACTGAACACTATCTTCAGGGTAATCCTCAAAAAAGTAAAGTTTTGCCATACTCACTAGCTTTTAATTTGTTTTTACATAATTCACCCATGCTTGCAAATAATTATTGCGAAGAAGAGATGAAAATGGTTAATGAGACCAGGAAAATATTAAATATTGCTGATTTAAAGCTCTCTGCTACATGTGTTCGAGTCCCAGTACTTAGAGCACATTCTGAATCGCTCAATATTGAATTTGCTAGAGTAGTTGAGCCTAAAGATGCTCTTGAAGAATTAAATAAATCTCCTGGAATTGAAATTATTGAGGATTACAAAAATAATAGATTTCCCATGCCAAATGACGTTATGGGAAGGGATAATGTTGCTGTTGGCAGGCTAAGAACTGATATAAGTCAGCCTAATGGATTAGAATTATGGCTATGTGGAGATCAAATAAGAAAAGGAGCAGCTCTTAATGCTGTTCAAATAGCTGAGTTATTAATTCCAAAAAAATGATTGCAGAGAAAACTGAGTGTAATAATCCACTATTTGGAAGAATATTGACTGCAATGGTTACTCCATTTACTAAAAATGGAGATGTAGATTATGAACTAGCTATAAAACTTTCAAATTATCTTTTTGAGAACGGTTCCGATGGAATTGTGTTGTGCGGTACTACTGGAGAATCTCCTACTCTTTCATGGGCGGAACAGCATGATTTATTTATTGCGGTAAAAGGATCTTTGGATGCAAGCTGTAAAGTAATAGTTGGCACTGGTAGTAATTGTACAAGTGAGGCTGTGGAGGCTACAAAAAAAGCCTACGACTCTGGTGCCGATGGTGCTTTGGTCGTTGTTCCTTATTACAATAAGCCGCCTCAAGAAGGCCTTTATAAACATTTTAGTTCTATTGCTAAATCTGCGAAGGATTTGCCTCTTATGCTCTACAACATTCCTGGAAGGACAGGATGCAATTTATTACCTGATACTGTGAAGAAACTTATGGATTTTTCAAATATTCTCAGTATTAAAGCTGCAAGCGGTAGAATAGAAGAAGTAACAGAACTAAGAGCTATTTGTGGCTCCAAACTCTCTGTATATAGTGGCGACGATTCATTGTTGCTTCCAATGTTATCTGTAGGTGCTGTAGGAGTAGTAAGTGTTGCAAGTCATTTAGTTGGATTGCAATTGAAAGAGATGATTCATTCCTTTCAAAGTGGAGAGATTTCTAATGCTCTTGCTATTCATGAAAAACTTCAGCCTCTTTTTAAAGCACTCTTTATGACAACTAATCCAATCCCAATTAAGGCTGCTTTGGAACTATCGGGATGGGATGTAGGTAAACCTAGAAGTCCTTTGTCACCATTAACCAATGACATGAAAAAGCAACTATCTTTTATCCTGAAATCCCTACAATAGGGATTATATTTAACTTGATAATTAAATTTAAATAAACCTTATTTGATTACAAGCAGGCCTTCATAAATTTCAAAATTATGCAATCAAGTACAAATTCAAATGTAAATAGATCTACTCATGATTCATCTAGATCTAAAAGTAATACGCCAGCTCTGCGAGTAATACCTCTTGGAGGACTTCATGAAATAGGAAAAAACACTTGTGTTTTTGAATATGGTGATGAATTGATGCTTGTTGATGCTGGCCTAGCTTTCCCATCTGATGGTATGCATGGCGTTAACGTTGTTATGCCAGATACAACTTTTTTAAAAGAAAATCAAAGAAGAATAAAAGGAATGATTGTCACTCATGGTCATGAAGATCATATTGGGGGTATTTCTCATCATCTAAAGCATTTTAATATTCCGATTATTTATGGCCCAAGATTAGCAATGTCAATGCTTAGAGGGAAAATGGATGAAGCAGGGGTATCTGATAGAACAACTATACAGACAGTAAATCCAAGAGATGTTGTAAAAGTGGGACAACATTTTTCTGTTGAATTTATTCGAAATACCCATTCTATTTGTGATAGTTTTTCTTTAGCAGTTACAACACCTGTTGGCACAATTATTTTCACGGGAGATTTTAAGTTTGATCATATGCCAGTAGATGGAGAGCAATTTGATATTGAAAGGATGGTGCATTACGGAGAGAAGGGCGTTTTATGCATGTTCAGTGATTCGACTAATGCTGAAGTTCCAGGTTTTTGTCCTTCTGAGAAGACTATCTATCCCTCTTTAGAAAAACATATTGCGGAGGCAAAAGAACGAGTTATCCTTACCACTTTTGCTAGTTCTGTTCATAGAGTGACAATGATCCTAGAGTTGGCCATGAAACATGGAAGAAAGGTCGGTTTGTTAGGTAGATCGATGATAAATGTTATTGCTAAGGCGAGAGATATTGGTTACATGAAATGCCCAGATGATTTGTTTGTTCCTATCAAGCAAATTAGAGATTTGCCAGATAGAGAGACCTTATTATTAATGACTGGAAGTCAAGGTGAACCCCTAGCAGCGTTAAGCAGAATATCTCGTGGTGAACATCAGCATGTTCGTCTTAAGACTACTGATACTGTAATATTTTCAGCCAGTCCAATTCCTGGTAATACTATTTCTGTTGTTAATACAATAGATAGATTAATGAAACTCGGAGCAAAGGTTGTTTATGGAAAGGGTGAGAATATTCATGTTTCTGGTCATGGTTTTCAAGAAGATCAAAAGTTAATGTTGGCACTTGCAAAACCTAAATTTTTTGTCCCTGTTCATGGAGAACATAGAATGCTTGTTTGTCATGGGAAGAGTGCACAAACTATGGGGGTTCCAAAGGACAATATTTTAATTATTGAAAATGGAGATGTAGTTGAGTTAACACCTAATTCTATTCAAAAAGGTGATCCTGTAAAAGCTGGTGTTGAACTCCTTGATAACTCACGAAATGGGATAGTAGATGCTCGAGTATTAAAGGAAAGACAACAATTAGCCGGGGATGGTGTAGTAACTGTTTTAGCTCCTATTAGTACAGATGGGAAGATGGTTGCTCCTCCCAGAGTTAATTTAAGAGGAGTTGTTACTACTGCAGAGCCAAGAAAAATGTCTATGTGGACAGAACGAGAAATAAGCTGGGTTTTAGAAAATAGATGGAAACAATTATCCAGACAAACTGGGCCTAATAATTTTGAAGTAGATTGGATTGGTGTACAAAGAGAAATTGAAAATGGTTTATCGAGAAGAATGAGAAGAGAATTACAAGTTGAGCCACTTATTTTGTGTTTAGTTCAACCTGCTCCAAGTGGAACTCGTGCTTATATTCCAAAGATTACCGAAGAGCAAAATTTTTCTAATAGAAATAAAAATAATAATAATTTCCATAAGAAATCACAAAATAATCATCCAAATAGATCAAATAACCCACAAAATAACCAAAAAACTCCAAAAGTTTCACAGAATCCATCAGCTGAGACTCCTACAGAAGATTCATTTGAAGGTAGAACAAGAAGAAGAAGATCTGCTGTCACATCTTAACTTTTTCAAAATTTATATAGTTTTTATTCCAAACAATTTTTAAAAACTCTTGCAAGTTAATTTCACCTTTATTTTTTTCATAAATTGAAGCTGCTAATTTTGCTAGATTTTTAGAACTATATTGCTTTGCAGATATTTCTTTTAAAAATTTATTTAAGATTGTGCACCTCGCTTCAATACACATATTATTTAAGAGATTTCTATTGATACCTTTTACATCTTTACAATAAAGGTATGCTAGTTCACTAAGATCATTACGTTCATTATTGTAGTTGCTCATTTTTTGGGAAAAATTATTTATCCTTTCAGAACAACCTGGATAAATAACCTCTAAAGCAGGAATAATTTTTTTTCTAACTAAATTTCTTTTTAATTTAAGATCTGTATTTGTAGGATCTTCCCAGAATGGGATTTTCATATCATTACAAATTTGTTTTGTATCTTCTCTACTGAAAATTAATATTGGTCTTATTAAAAAAATTTGCTTTTCAAGTACTCTTTTGCTCTCAATATTACTCAGACCTGCAAAATTACTCCCTCGAGATAAATTAAGGATAAATGTTTCTGCATTATCACTACTCGTGTGACCAGTTAACAAATAAATATTATGTTTTTGCTGGTTCTTATTTAATAAAGTTTTGGCCCGTTCACATAAATTTTTATATCTCCATTCTCGTGCTTTTTCTTCTGAAGAAATATTTTCTTTATTTGCTTGATCAAAATAGAATGAAATATTTTTATCTTCGCAATAACTTTTTAATTCACGAGCATAGACTGAGGATTTTTCGTGCCACTGATGATCACCATGCCAAACACTAATAGACCAATTATGAATTTTTTTTAGGTCATTAATTAGGGTCAATAAGACCATCGAGTCTTGTCCCCCTGAAACACTTATTAAAATATTCGATCCTTTGGGAATTAATATGTTTTTGCTAAGAATCTCTTTATGAAGCTTATGATGCCACGATGACCAATTTTTCTGAGTTAATTTTTTATCAGACATTTTGTGTTGCTCAGATAATATTTTTTAAAAAATGCACCGTTTTACTAAAACAATGTCACAATCGGGTAATAAATTCATCAAGTAAATGAGTCTGATTAATCTTTTGCCACAAAAAATCAAAGAAGAGTTAAGAAGCAAATCCTTACTCAAAGTTATTTCAGGATTAAATAATTTCGATGCTCAATCGGTGAAAAGAATTGTTGAGGCTGCTTCATTGGGAGGTGCAGATCTTGTCGATATTGCTTGTAAACCTGAACTTGTTGATTTAGCACTTAAGAATTCAACACTACCCGTTTGTGTTAGTTCAGTTGTGCCTCGATCTTTTCAAGATTCTGTAAAAGCAGGAGCATCATTAATTGAGATTGGAAATTACGATACTTTTTATGAAAAAGGGATTAATTTTTCAGATAAAAAAGTTTTAAACATTACAAAAGAGACGAGAGATTTATTGCCTAATGTTCCTTTATCAGTAACTGTTCCTCATACTATGCCTATTGATAAACAAGTTGATCTTGCTGTGAAGCTAGTAGAAGAAGGTGTTGATATTATTCAAACAGAAGGTGGCACCAGTTCTACTCCTTACTCTCCAGGAATTCAAGGCTTTTTTGAAAAATCAGTACCAACTCTTGCAGCTACCTATGCTATTCATCAAGAATTTAAGAAACAATTCCTGAATATACCAATCATGAGTGCCTCTGGATTAAGCCAAGTGACTTGTCCATTAGCAATATCCTCTGGAGCCTCAGCTGTTGGCGTTGGATCTGTAGTTAATAAATTAGATGATTTAATATCAATGATTGCTGTTATAAGAGGCCTAAAAGAATCTTTGAAGAATTCAATAATCGGAGAAAAAATTTCCTAGTATAGCAATATCCTTTAGCTATTAGCTTGATGAACAACTATAAGCTTCAAGCTCCTTACGAACCAAATGGAGATCAACCTGAGGCTATTAAAAAATTAGTTAAAGGCGTTAATAATGGTAAAGAGTTTCAGACTCTTTTAGGAGCTACTGGAACTGGTAAAACATTTACCATTGCGAATGTAATTCAACAAACAGGAAGACCAGCACTTGTATTAGCCCATAACAAAACGTTAGCAGCACAACTATGTAATGAATTAAGGGAATTTTTCCCAAAAAATGCTGTAGAGTATTTCATTTCTTACTACGATTATTATCAACCTGAAGCCTATGTCCCTGTAAGTGATACTTACATAGCAAAAACTGCTTCAATTAATGAAGAGATAGATATGCTCAGGCATTCTGCAACACGCTCCTTGTTTGAGAGAAAAGATGTAATTGTAGTAGCATCTATAAGTTGCATTTATGGTCTGGGTATACCAAGTGAATATTTAAAAGCTGCAGTTAAATTTCAAGTTGGAAAATCTATCAATCTACGTTCTTCTTTAAGATCTCTTGTTGAAAATCAATATACTAGAAATGATATTGAAATTACTAGAGGTAGATTCAGAATTAAAGGCGATGTTTTAGAAATTGGTCCAGCCTATGAAGATAGATTAATAAGAATCGAATTATTTGGTGATGAAGTCGAGGCTATTCGATATGTTGACCCTACTACTGGAGAAATACTTGAAAGTTTAGAACAAGTAAGTGTTTACCCTGCGAAGCATTTTGTTACTCCAAAAGAAAGACTTGAGAGTGCAATCAGTGCAATTAAAAGTGAATTAAAAACTCAACTCGATAAATTTACATACGAAGGAAAATTATTAGAGGCTCAACGTTTAGAACAACGCACAAAATATGATTTAGAAATGCTTAAAGAGGTTGGCTATTGTAATGGGGTTGAGAATTATGCTCGTCATTTATCAGGTAGGGAGGAAGGTTCACCTCCAGAATGCTTAATAGATTACTTTCCTGATGATTGGTTGTTAGTAGTCGATGAGAGTCATGTAACATGTCCTCAACTTCATGCGATGTACAACGGTGATCAATCTAGAAAAAAAGTTTTAATAGATCATGGTTTTAGACTGCCAAGTGCTGCAGATAATAGACCTTTAAAATGTGAAGAGTTTTGGGAAAAATCAAAACAGACATTATTTATAAGTGCAACTCCCGGTCAATGGGAATTAGATCAATGTGATGGTGAATTTATTGAGCAAGTTATAAGACCAACTGGGGTATTAGACCCTGTAATTGATGTAAGACCTAGTGAGGGCCAAATAGAAGATCTTTTATCTGAAATAAGAATTAGAGCTGAAAAAAATCAAAGAGTGCTAGTGACAACGCTTACTAAGAGAATGGCTGAAGATCTAACTGATTTTTTATCTGAAAATAAAGTAAGAGTTAGATATTTGCATTCCGAAATTCATTCAATTGAAAGAATTGAAATTATTCAAGACCTTAGAATGGGCGAATATGATGTTTTGGTAGGAGTTAATTTATTAAGAGAGGGACTTGATCTTCCTGAAGTATCCTTAGTTGCCATTTTAGATGCTGATAAAGAAGGTTTTCTGAGAGCAGAAAGGTCATTAATTCAAACAATAGGAAGAGCTGCAAGACATGTTGAAGGTGTTGCCTTGCTATATGCAGATAACTTCACAGATTCAATGAAAAAAGCAATATCTGAAACTGAAAGAAGAAGAACTATTCAAGAAAAATATAACCAAGTCAATGGTATTACTCCAAAACCTGCAGGCAAAAAAATCGAAAATTCAATATTATCTTTTCTAGAACTTTCCAGAAAATTAGATGCTGGTGGTTTATCTAAAGATTTAATAAATATTGTCAATAACAAAACTGACTCAATTCTAAATTCCAGTGATAACCAATGTTTGCTAGAAGAATTGCCTGACTTAATAGAAAAGTTAGAAATTAAAATGAAAGATGCTGCAAAAGATTTAAATTTTGAAGAAGCAGCAAATTTGCGGGATAGAATCAAAAAATTAAGACAAAAATTGGCAAGAAATAATTAAAAAGAACTTATTTTTCTAATTCGAAATGATTATGAATTGCATTTACTGCTTTGTCACAATCTTTTTCTAAGACAATACATGAAGTTCTGATTTCACTAGTAGCGATCATTTCAATATTGATATTTTGATCAGCCAATGCTCTAAATATTTTTCCAGCTGTTCCAACCTTAAATGCCATTCCTGCTCCAACAGTACTTACTTTGGCTATAGCAGGGCCATCTGCAATGTATGATCCGGGTAATTTTTTTGTTAAAGCCTCAAAAACTAAGTTAGCTTTTTCTCTATCTTGTTTATTCATTGTAAGACTAATATCCTTAGTTTTTAAAGAGGAAATTCTTTCAGACTGCACGATCGTATCGAAAATTAAATTATTTTCAGCTAATGCTAAGCATATCGATGCTGCTACACCTGGACGATCAGGCAGTTTTCGAAAACTTACTTGAACTTGATTTTTATCTAATGCAATTCCTCTTACTTCAGGTTGATCTTGTTTTTCGTTGATTGGATTAACAAATATTTGTGTATCAGATAATTTAAATTTCTCAGCAACAAATCTAATAGCTTTTGGAATATTATTAATTTCAATTACGCAGCTGACTTTAATTTCACTAGTAGCTATTAACCTGACATTTATATTCGCTTGAGATAAAGTATCAAATAAATCAGCTGAAACACTAGGTCTACCCATAATGCCCGCTCCTTGAATACTTAATTTAGTCATGTTTGTTTTTAGATTATATTGTCCTCCTAATTGACTAGTTATAAGTTCACATTGTTCTGTAGTCTTTTTAACTTCTAATTCACTAACAGTAAATGTTATATCGTTATTATTTCCATCATTTGTAGCTTGTATAATTAAATCTACATTAATACTTGCTTCTGAAAGTTTTTCAAATATTTGTGCAGCAATCCCAGGTCTATCAGGAATATTTGAGAGACTGAATACTGCTTGGTTTTCTAATACTTCAAGACTATTTACTGTTTTTGTTAATTCTAAGCTTCCTCTTTTTAGCGGGAGAGGTTGGATTTGACTTTCTAGGAGAGTCCCACTTGAGTCACTTTGGCTTGATTTGACACATAATTTAATTCCATAATTACGAGCGATTTCTACTGCTCGTGGATGCAGAACTGAAGCACCGACACTTGCAAGTTCAAGCATTTCCTCACAGCTAATCTCATCTAAGAGTTTTGCATTAGCAACAATTCTTGGATCAGTAGTAAGAACTCCTGGTACGTCTGTATAAATTTCGCAAGTCTCAGCTCCTAAAGCTGTTGATAAAGCTACTGCTGAAGTATCTGAACCACCTCTACCCAAAGTTGTAATTTCCATTGAACCCGTATGGCTTAATGTTGTTCCTTGAAATCCAGCCACTACAACTACAAAACCCTGATTTATATAATTTTGGATTCTTTCTGTTTTTATATCCAGAATTCTTGCTTTCCCATGAATTGATTCAGTAATAATTCCAACTTGGCTACCTGTCATTGAAATTGCAGGTATTCCGTATTCGTTTAATGCCATTGAGAGAAGAGCTATGGTTACTTGTTCTCCAGTTGAGAGAAGCATATCCAATTCTCTTCGATTAGGATTTTTACTTATTGATTCCGCTAAATAATTTAAATTATCCGTGGTTTGACCCATTGCAGAGACAACCACGACAATTTCATTTCCTGCTTCTTTACTTTGACAAATACTACTTGCAATATTTTTAATTTTTTTAATATCACCTACAGAGGTGCCGCCAAATTTTTTTACAAGTAATGCCATGTTTAAATCATAATGTAAATTCTTAAACTTATAATTTGGTTAACTTAAATTAATTAAACTATCTGTAAAAACATTTATAGGATTATTACCTTGTTTTAGCAATGATTCAATATCTAATAAGTTACTCAATAAATCCATTAAATAATCTTGTGATATGTTCTTTACTTTTTTTCGAATAAAAAAAATTCTTTTTGGATTTGAAATACCTGCAAGAGTACAAATCTTGTCTGCATTATCGTTTCCTGCATTGACTGCTAATTTTATAATTGTATGAATCCTTATTTGACTGATTAAACCTGCATTTAATCTTAAAGCAGGTTCTCCTTTCTGTAAGGAATAATTTATTTCAATTAGGCTTTCATTAATATTTTTTTGTAAGAGAAGATCAATGATTTTGAAAATATTGGATTGATGATCGCAAAATATTTTTTTTGCATCAATACTTGTTAGAAAAAGTTGTGAATTCAAATCACTTGATATTGCAGAAAGGTATGTTTTTGCTTTCGCTAACTCATTTATTAATTTAAAGCTATCATTTCCAACTGAATCAATAATTAATTCAGCTGCATTATTATCAATTTTGATATCCATTGAATTTGCTGCATCTTCTAAGAATCTTTTTTGTCCTTCATAGTCCCAGATTTCTGGTAAAGAAAATGATTTTTCTTTGGCCAAATTATTTTTGATAAGTTTTTGTAAAAATTTAGTACTCTTTAGGCGTGAGTCTGGTTTTTTTGTATTTTGCAAAATCAAATAAGTATTTTGCGGTATATTGTCATGAATTTTTTCAAATTTAATTCTTAGATACTCATTTTTTTCGGTAAAAATTGGATTATTTTTCAATATAACTATTCTGTATCCATCTCCAAAAGGAGGTGTAAGAACTTCATCAAAAGCTTTATTGACTTGCTCATCATCATCTCCATTTAAATTAGTTACGTTTATTTCCTTCCATTCTTTGGATACTTCGTTATCTATTAATTTTTGAATAAATTTATTTTGAGCATTTAGATCATTACCCCATAATATTTGTATTGGCATAATCGCTCAATAAAAAATATATATTAACTATGATTACTTCTAACACAAATAAAATTCAATGGTAATAGATCATCCAATTTTTTTGGAAAGCATTAAATTTATAAGATCTCATTTAGGAGCAAATAATCTAAATTATTTGGAAAAAAAAGTTTTAGAGAGATTAGTACATACTTCAGGGGATTTTTCTATCCAAAATCTTATTAATTTTAGTGAAGGTGCTTGCGAAAAAGGCCTTCAGGCACTTAAAAATGGTGCTCCAATTTTAACTGATACAGATATGGCAGCAGCAGCTATAAAATCTATGGCAGAGAATACCACTAGGAATAAAGTATTTACAGCGAGAATGTGGTTTGGAGAAAATAAGCATATTGAGTTAACTAAAACTGCATATGGCTTAAGTGAAGGTTGGAAGGAGTTATCTGCTATAAATTCTGGAAGCAAATCACCTATTGTAGTTATTGGCAGTTCGCCCACAGCTTTAACTTATTTAATTGATATTTTAGAGAATGCAAAAGATTTACCTAGTTTAATTATTGGAATGCCCGTCGGATTTATTGGAGTAGAGAAAAGCAAAAACAAACTCATTTCTACTGATCTTCCTAGAATAGTTTTGAATTCAACTAGAGGAGGCGCTGCCATGGCAGCTGCTGCAGTTAACGCCTTGTTGAGGGAAACTATTTAAAAAGTATGTATCTTATAAAAAGTCAAAAATCTACTGAATATCATAATTTAATTTATTATTTTCTTCTAAAGAATTTAAAACCGATTTTGCTTTTTCTATAACTTCTTTTGGAACTCCTGCTAATTTAGCTGCCTCTATACCGTAACTTTTGTTTGAGCCTCCTTTTACAATTCTGTGACTAAAAATTAGCTGATCGTTATTTTGTTCTACTAAAACTTGAAAATTTTGTATATTCTTATTTGAATTTTTTAAATAATTCAGCTCATGATAGTGCGTAGCAAAAATAGTATTACATTGAATTTTTTTTGCAAGATATTCACTTACTGACCAAGCTATTGAAAGTCCATCAAAAGTAGATGTCCCTCTACCTATCTCATCAAGTAAAACTAGTGAGCTAGAAGTTGCCTGATTTAGAATTGATGCAGTTTCAGACATTTCTACCATAAATGTTGATTGTCCAGATGATTGATCATCAACCGCCCCAATTCTTGTAAAAATCCTATCTGCAATCTTGATTTCAGCATTATTAGCAGGAACAAAGCTACCAATTTGTGCGAGAATTTGTATTAAACCAAGTTGTCTTATAAAGCAACTTTTTCCGCTTGCATTGGGACCAGTTAATATAATCAATTTTTGATTATCATCAAAAGAGATATCGTTTGCTATAAACTTTTTATCATTTAACAATTGCTCTACTATTGGATTTCTTCCTGCGATAATTTTTGTACTATTTTTTGTCATTGCATCATTTATTGGTATTAATGAAGGTTTTATAAAATTATTTTCTACTGAAGTAATTGATAAACCAAGCAATGCATCAAGAGATGCTATAGATTTTGCAATTGATCTTATTTGTTTTGTTTTTTCAGCAACTATATTTCTTAATTCGCAGAAAATTTCATATTCTCTTGATGAAGCTCTACTTTTTATTTGGAAAATCTTATTTTCTTTATTTTTAATTTCTGAAGTGATATACCTTTCTTCATTAGTAAGTGTTTGCCTTTTGATCCAATGTTGTGGAGCTAAATTAACTTTTGATTTATTTATAGATATGTAGTAACCAAAATTTTTGTGAAATTGAATTTTTAGGTTTGAAATTTTGCTAATTTTTCTTTCTTTTAATTCCTCTTTATTTAGCCACTTAGAGTAATCATCCATTAAATTACGTAAACCATCTAATATGTTGTCAACACCATCGTGGATCATGCCTCCTTCACTTATATTGAGAGGAGGATTTTCTATTAGTTTAAAACTTACAGTGTCAGCTAATTCTAAAAGTCCTGCATCAATATTTTTTAATTGATCAGTCCAATCTGGGAGATCATATTTAAATAATTCAATTATAGATTTAAGTCTAGGTAATTTTTTTAAACCTTCCGCTATTGCAATTAAGTCTCTAGGACTTGCATGTCCTGCACAAGCTCTTCCTGCAAGTCTTTCTAAATCCCCCATTGCTCTAAGTAAATTTTGGGTATCTATACGTACTTGTCTAGATTCAATAAAGTTTTTAATTATATTTTGTCTTTTATAAATTTCATTAACGTTTAATAGTGGTGAATCTATCCACCTTCTTAAACACCTTGAACCCATGCAAGTATAAGTTCTATCAATGCTCCATAGTAGCGAACCTACATAATTGTTTTCTCGTTGTGTATTTTTGATTTCTAAGTTTTTTTGAGTTTGATAATCAATAATTAATTTGTTGTGACCAAATTGAATTTGTGGAAAGTCTAATGAGATTTTTACAGAAGAATCTTTATCTAAATTTGAAGGATTAATTTTTTCTAAATACTTTAATAAACCTCCAAGAGATCTAGTTGCATTGTTAAAATTTTTAAGTCCTATTCCTTCTAGGTTTGCAATTTGGAAATATTTTTTTATTAGATAATTTGCTTCATTAATGCCAAAATTAGTCTCTTGAGAAATAGTATATGTTATTTGACTATTTCCCTTAATTAATAAATTTCTTACTTCATTACTTCCTACAATGATTTCTGAAGAATCTAATTTAATAATTTCATCAAATAGTTTTGACAGAGATTGTCCTTCTAAAGTTATTAATTCTCCTGTGCTTACATCAGCCTTTGATATTCCCCATTCATAAGATTCGTCTGAGTTTTCTTCTGATAAGTAGATAGCAGTAATCCAATTATTTTTCTTTGCTATCAACATCCCTTCTTCAATTACAGTTCCAGGAGTAATTATTCTTGTTATGCCTCTTTTAATTGGAGTCCCATAATTGCCAGAACTTTTTTCTAATTGGTCGCATATAACCACAGAATAATTTTTTTTAATTAAATCAGCACAGTATCTCTCCATTGCATGATAGGGAACCCCTGCCATAGGGATTTTTCCAATCTCTTTGCCAGCATCTTTACTTGTAAGTGTTATTTCTAAAAGGTTAGATATTAATACAGCATCCTCAAAAAAACATTCAAAAAAATCTCCTAATCTATAAAGTAATAACCTATCTTTATTTTCCTCTTTTAGAGTTACATAATGCTTCATTACAGGAGTTAATTTCAGTTTTGAAACTGTTTTATAACTATAAGATTCTTCATTGATGCAAACATTTTTGTTATTTGAAATTAAATCAGTCTTGAATTTATTTATTAAATTAGTTGAATTTTTTCTTTGTCTAGGTCTTTTTTTAGATTCTTTTTTTAAATCTTCCCAAGATAAATCTTCTGGAATTTTTGTTATTTCTTCTTGCTCATTATTTTCATTATCAATCGCAAATAAATTCTTTTGTATTATCGAATCTTCTGGCATAGTTTTTATTTCCTAAATAGATATTAGGTAGAAAAATTTTTTTTGCATCTAAAGTAGCTAAAAGTATGTAAATTTTCTCTAAAAATTATCATTTTCATGAGATTATAGTATTTATAATAATTTGAAACTTAAGACTAAATTATGCAGGCTGTTAACTTTTTCTTTGTTAATGCTCTATTGTTCGCTTCTTTAATTGCGGTGGTAGGAGTACCAGTTTTATATGTAACTCAACCTTCTACCGAGGAGGGACAGCGAGAAAGCAGGAGGAAAATTTATTCCATTGCAGCTGTTTGGGTTGTTTTGGTTTTTATTACAGGAATTGTTTCTTCATTAGTTTGAACTTAATACCTTTTCGTGAGAGGCTATTAATGTATTAAAGCAAAATTGAATGGCTATTTTTGAAGGGTCTTTTACTAATGCATCTACTTTAAATGTAGGGATTGTAATAGCAAGATTTAATGATTTAATTACAAATAAAATTTTATCCGCTTGCCTGGATTGTTTAAAAAGACACGGTTTAGATACTTCTGAATTAAGCAAACAAGTTGATATAGTATGGGTTCCTGGTTCATATGAATTGCCAATTGCAGCTAAAACTCTAATGAAAAAAAAGAGTTATGACGTTGTAATTGCCCTTGGGGCTGTGATCCGTGGTGAAACTTCCCACTATGATGTAGTTATATCTGAAGCAAGTAAAGGCATTTCACAAGTTTCATATGAGAATGATATTCCAATTATTTTCGGAGTTTTAACTACTGATACTATGCAGCAGGCTTTAGAGAGAGCAGGGATTAAGAATAATCTTGGTTGGAATTATGCTTTACAAGCAATTGAGATGGGATCTTTAATGAAAAATTTAAATTAGTTGAAAAAAAATTAATTATTTATATCAATGATTCCTTATTTAGGATAAGATAAAAGAGTTTGCGGATGTAGCTCAGTGGTAGAGCATCTCCTTGCCAAGGAGAATGTCGAGAGTTCGAATCTCTTCATCCGCTTTTTAAAACTGACATTAATATTTTAACTTATTTAGTATTTTGTTAATTAATTTGGCGATATAGCCTTTTGGGAAATACCTACCTGCGTTGTTTTCTGCACTTAAGGCAAAATTTCTATAAAAATAACGTAAAGATCCATTATTTGAAGTCACAAATCTAGCATTTATTGCTAGTGTCCCTACTCCCCAAAGATAATTTAAACAATATAAAAGGCTTTCAGAACTTAATTGTATATCTGAATCGCTAATCGGAAAATTATCGAACGATATACCTGAAGAAAAAGAAAATAATAGTGTTTGCTTATGATCAGTTAAATAAATCTTTGTTGCTCTCAAGTAACCAAAAAGCTTTAATATTTTTAAAGGGAAAATCCAATTTCTTTTTTTTAAATCATTTTTGTATTTATTAGCTGAATTTATTAAAACATTAATAGGAATTTTTTTTGATTTTTTGAGTATTCTTTTTGTCAGAGAATCATAGTCTTTATCATAATTTTTAATAGATTTTGCGGAATTATATAATTCTCCAATTTCCCAAGTATCTCCTGGATATAGAACATTGCAATCTGCATTAGTTTTGTTTTTAATTGTTTTGTAAACGAGTGATATTTTATTTATGCAGTCATTATGATAAAAATTCTCTTCGTGGCAAAAATATATATAACTAGCAAATGGAATAACTGTACTCGGCTTAAGAAATTCAATTTGATTGAGCATTTGATTTAAATAAACTGAAGCTTCTTTTTTCCTTAAAGTTTTTTGGGATTTATTACCACACCAATTTGCATAGCTAAATTGAGTTAGGAGAAGATCTACGTTACCAATATTGCGCTTTAAATTATTAAGATCATCTTTTTTTCTTATAGGACAATCGTTCATATTCAATAAACTATAATCCTTGGTTACTATTTTTAACCATGAATCTTCTGCTCCAAATTTATCACTAATTAAATAAAAATCATTAGCAATTTTTAGAGGTATCTTTGGGATTATTTCAATAGTTTTAAATCCTAATTTTTTGATAAAGTTTAAAACTTTTTTATCTTCAGTATATTGATATAAAACTGTTATGTTTTCTATCAAATTTTTGGGTATTTTTTTAAATGTTGCTGGAGAAAAATGATCGGGATGTTCATGTGAAATCCATATATGAGTAATTTGAGAAAAATCTTTAAATTTAAATTTCGTTTCTGCTAATAAATGCCAACCTTCATTAAAAGCTGTTCCACTTAACCATGGATCGCAAATTAGTCTAATATTAGAGTGTTCGAATATAAAAGAGGCGTGATTTACCCAAATAATTTTCATTATTTCCTAATTAGCATTGAAAGATTACTTTTAATTTAAATTTTATGAATTTTAAGAGGGTCTAATCCATAAAAACCAAAGATAACAAAAATTATTATCTTACTAAGAGCAGAATAAGAAATTTATAACTTTGAAAACTATAAATTGGACATAGCAATACCATTTTTTTTAAATATATGTATTTAATATCTTTAGCCTTTTTGCTGTTTAATAGTTAGGCTTATAAGTCTCTATATCCATTTTTTTTCTTTTTACTTTAAAATACAAAAAAAATTTAAAAGTGTCTAAAATCATTTCTACTGAAGATTTAAAAAAATTATTTACTAAACCTTATGGCATTAACCCTCCCACTAGAAAAAAATGGGCAGAATTTTATAACGATAACGTTATTTTCATTGATCCTACACAAGAAACACAAGGATTAGATTGCTACATTGCAGCACAAGAAAAGTTAGTCAAAAGATGTGATGATGTTTGTCTAGAGACACATGCGATTTCAATTAATAATAATTATGGATTCATCGAATGGACAATGGGTTTAAAAATAATGGGTAAAGAATTTATTTATCCAGGTACTACACGTTTAATATTTTCTGACAATGGATTAATTAAAGAGCATAGAGATTATTTTGATTTTTGTGGACCAACTTTTGGACCAGTTCCAATTTTAGGTTCCTTTATAAGATGGCTTTATGGTAGGTTTGTTAGTTGATTTTTGACAAATTAATTTTGCTAGATTGTAATCTCTTTGAAAAAGCAGTGGTCTATATTTCTCGAATTAACAAGTTTTGAGAAGTAACTTCTTTGAAAGAAAATTGAGAGTAAAATAATTTTTTATTAGTTGTCATTAAATATAATTTTTTTGTATTTTTAATTTCTTTTGAAGATAATAGATTTTTTATAATAATTGTTCCTAAACCTTTGCCTTGATAATTTTGATCTATAACTACATCCCAAAGAACACCTCTGTAAACTCCATCTGTTAAAGCTCTACCAAAACCTACTATTTCTTCTCCAATCCAAAGACTTATTACAACGTCACTATTGGAAAGACATTTTTTCAGATCATTAATTGTTCTACTTTTTGCCCAAAAAGTATTTCTATCTAAGAGTTTTTGTAGCTTATTGAGCCCATTGCTTGGCTTTAGTTTGGGGCCTAAACCAAAAAACCTTAATCCAATAGCTCCTTTGGAATGTTTTATTATAGATATTTCATTCATTTGTTAAAAAAAGGTTTAGAAGATTGATGATGATTAGATTATTTTTTTAAATTGCAATCTAAACACCTTAGTCGATCATTTCTTTAAATTAAAGAGATATAATTATTCTTCATTCAGTTGTAACGCACTAATTTATAATGTTTGTAATAGGATGAAATTTTTAAGGACTTTTACTTATGCTAAAACTTTTGTTGGGAGATCCGAATACACGAAAGTTAAAGCGCTATCAACCAATAGTTGAAGAAATAAACTTTCTAGAGGATGAAATTTCAAAATTAACTGATAATGAACTAAGGGAAGAAACTCATAATTTAAAATCAAAGATTTCCTCTGAACTGAATTACAAAAAACAAAAGCAACTCTTAGAAGAATATCTGCCTAAAGCTTTTGCAATTGTCAGAGAAGCAAGTAAACGTGTTCTTGATATGAGACATTTTGATGTTCAGTTAATAGGTGGGATGGTTTTACATGAATGTCAAATTGCTGAAATGAAGACTGGAGAAGGAAAAACTCTTGTTGCAACATTACCTTGTTACTTAAATGCTTTAACTGGGAAAGGAGTTCATGTTGTTACCGTAAATGATTATTTAGCTAGAAGAGATGCTGAGTGGATGGGACAAGTTCATCGTTTTTTAGGTTTATCCGTTGGTTTGATTCAGCAAGATATGAGCCCAGTTGAGAGAAAGAAAAATTACGACTGCGACATAACATATGCCACTAATTCCGAATTAGGATTTGATTATCTAAGAGATAATATGTCTACAGATTTTAATGAGGTAGTGCAAAGAAAATTCAATTACTGTGTGATTGACGAGGTTGATTCAATATTAATTGATGAAGCTAGAACACCTCTTATCATTTCTGGACAAGTTGAAAGGCCACAAGAAAAATATCAAAAAGCTTCGGAATTAGCTTTGGCATTAGTCAAAGCAAAAGAATTAAGTAAAGATGGGATAGATCCAGAAGGGGATTATGAAGTTGATGAAAAGCAGAGAAGTTGCATATTAACAGATCAGGGTTTCGCGAAATGTGAAGATTATTTAGAAGTGAGTGATTTATATAATCCTCAAGATCCTTGGGCGCACTATATAACTAATGCTTTAAAAGCTAAAGAATTATTTACTAGAGATGTTAATTACATTATTAAAAATGATGAAGCTGTAATAGTAGATGAATTTACAGGTAGGGTGATGCCAGGAAGGCGCTGGAGCGACGGACAACATCAGGCAATAGAAGCAAAAGAGAATCTTAAAATTCAGCCTGAAACTCAAACATTAGCATCAATTACTTATCAGAATTTTTTCCTCTTATATCCTGGTTTAGCTGGTATGACAGGAACTGCAAAAACTGAAGAGGTTGAATTTGAAAAAACTTATAAATTGGAATCAACAGTTATACCGACAAATCAAACAAGGAAAAGACAAGACTGGTCAGATCAAGTATTTAAAACAGAGATAGGAAAATGGAAAGCTGTTGCGAAAGAAACCGCAAAAATTCACAGAGAGAGCAGACCTGTTTTAGTTGGTACAACAAGTGTGGAAAAGAGTGAGTTATTGAGCTCCCTTTTATCCGAAGAAAATATTCCACATAATTTGTTAAATGCCAAGCCTGAAAATGTAGAACGTGAGGCGGAAATTATTGCTCAGGCTGGTAGAGCAGGAGCTGTTACTATTGCTACTAATATGGCTGGGAGAGGAACAGATATAATTCTCGGTGGTAATAGTGACTATATGGCAAGACTGAAACTAAAAGAGATCTTAGTACCTTTATTAGTTAAGCCAGATAATGAGCATAAGCCACCGATCCCTAAGCAAAGAAGTTCAAAAGCTAAGAGTGGCTTTTCTTCAAAGAAGGTTTCAAATTTGAAAAAAAATATTCCAGACATTTCAAAAAGTCTTTTTCCTTGCAAACTAGATGAAGAAATTGAAAAGAAACTGTCTTTTTTATCTAAAAAACTTGTTGAAAATTGGGGAGATAGACAACTTTCTATCTTGGAACTAGATGACAAGATAGCTACAGCTGCAGAAAAGGCTCCAACAGAGGACAATTTGATAAAGCTGTTGAGAGAATCTTTATCAGATGTTAAAAAAGAATATGAAAAAGTTTTGATTAATGAAGAGGAAAAAGTAAGAGAAGCTGGTGGTTTACATGTAATAGGTACTGAAAGACATGAATCAAGAAGAGTGGATAATCAACTTAGAGGTAGAGCAGGAAGACAAGGTGATCTTGGAAGTACCAGATTCTTTTTATCTTTAGAAGATAATCTATTAAGGATTTTTGGAGGCGATAGGGTTGCAAATTTAATGAATGCATTTAGGGTTGATGAAGATATGCCTATTGAGTCAGGAATGCTTACTAGGTCTCTTGAAAGTGCTCAAAAGAAAGTTGAGACTTATTATTACGATATTAGAAAACAAGTTTTTGAATATGATGAGGTAATGAATAATCAAAGAAAAGCAGTTTATAGTGAAAGGATAAGAGTCTTGCGAGGAATTGATTTAAAGAAGCAGGTAATAGGATATGGAGAGAGAACAATGAGTGAAATTGTAGAGGCTTATATTAATCCTGATCTTCCTCCAGAAGAATGGAATATTGAACAATTAATTTCTAAAGTCAAAGAATTTATCTATTTATTAGATGATCTTAAAGCTGATCATGTTAGCTTGTTGTCAATAGAAGAATTAAAAAACTATCTTCAAGAGCAAATGCGAATAGCCTATGATTTAAAGGAATCACAAATAGACAAGATACGTCCTGGTTTGATGAGAGAAGCTGAAAGATTTTTTATATTACAGCAAATTGATAATTTATGGCGAGAACATCTTCAATCTATGGATTCTTTAAGAGAATCAGTTGGCTTGAGAGGTTATGGACAAAAAGATCCTTTAATTGAATATAAAAATGAAGGATATGATATGTTTCTTGAAATGATGACTAATATGAGACGAAATGTAATTTATTCAATGTTTATGTTTCAACCTAAAACTGAAACGGGTGACAAAAAGTAAATCAAGATTTAATCGTCTCCAAGAAATTCTATAATTTCTTTGTCTTTAAGATTTTGTGCGTTACCAAGTTTAGAAGTATCAATTAATTCTGAGTTAGCTAGGCATTGTATAGTTTTTTGTAATTTGAGAATTTCATTTTCAAGCAGATCTATTCTATCCATTAAATTTTTTATTACATTAGCTTCTGCATCCGGTAGGGCAGAGTGAGCTAATGGATTTATTTTGACACCACTTTGATGTACTACTCTGCCAGGAACTCCAACCACAGTACTATTCCCCTCTACATTACGAACTACCACCGAACCAGCCCCAATACGGGTATTAGATCCTACTGTGATGGAGCCAAGAACTTTTGCACCAGCTCCAACCACAACATTCTCCATTAAGGTTGGGTGTCTTTTCCCATGACTTTTACCAGTCCCTCCTAATGTCACTCCTTGATAAAGTAGACAATTATTGCCTATCTCAGCAGTTTCACCAATTACGACTCCCATGCCATGATCTATGAAAACCCTTTTACCAATTTTCGCCCCAGGATGGATCTCAATGCCGGTAACGAGCCTATTTAAATGACTTAATAAGCGAGGAACTAAAGGAATTTTTAAATGCCATAATTTATGAGTAAATCTATGAATAACTATTGATTGAAAGCCAGGATAGCAAAGAAAAATTTCTAATATTCCTCTAGCAGCAGGATCTCTCTCTTTGATTATTTCTATATCTGATCTAAAAGTTTTTAGCATTTTGGTCTAATTAATAACTCCAATTTCTTTTTTTAGTTGACTTATTGTTTCGAGACTTAGATAATTCTTAGAGCAAACTATTTTAGGTAATCTCATAATTTGCGACCGATTTTTTAATAATGTATTTTCTACAACTGACAAACTAGGCCCATCACATACTACGTGATTTGAAGCTTTTAAAAGTGAAAGTAATCTGCTTTTATTATCTGAGATTGCCGTCATAAGCATTAATTCACTGCCACGCATGCTATGAATGATAACTTCTGCTGCCCTCAATAAACCAGGACTAATGCTAACAATACCTACACAACTGCCAGCATTAAGTTCTTTGAGAATTTTTAATTCTTTTTGAAAGTCGCTCAAGTCAACTGCGATAGCACGAACCCCATGTTGTTTGGCGACTTTTTCTAGAGGTTGTAAAAAATATCTGCTAGTTACAATAGTACCATTATTTGAATTACTCAAAACTTTTTCTAATTCCTCCATAGGGACAACTTCTACTGGAACATTAACTTTTGGGGAGAGGTCTTCTGCTATAAGCATAGAGGCTCCTATATCTTCTCTAGGAGTGCTAACTATAATTCTTGTGCCACATTTAATTCGCCAATCAATTTCATTGGTTAATATTTCTCTTGTTTCTTGTAGGGTACAACCAAGATTTATAAATTGATCAATAGCCTTTTTTGCTTCTTGATCCGGTATTTTACTGATTTTATCTTTTGAGTAAACTGATTTTTTAAAGTCCTTTTTAGTAAGATTATCTCGCACATAGATACCTGATCCAGCTATAGCTTCAACAACTCCATCTATTTCAAGTTGTCGATAAACTTTGCTTATAGTGTTTCGATGGAGTCCAGTTTGCATTGCAAGTTGCCTTGTGCTGGGAAGTCTGTGACCTGGAGGATAATGTCGTGCTGCTATTGCAAAGCAAATTTGATTATATAGTTGTGTTGATGCTGGGATATCACTTTCTTGTTGAATATGGAATCTCACTTTAGAAAAATCCTGACTAATTAATTTTTAACCGTAGTGACACTTTAACATTTGTCATAGTTTTTACGTAATTATTAATCACTCTACTTCTTTTTTAATCAAAGGAGTTTTTCTAGGGCTTAAAAACATAATCATGTTTCTCCCTTCTCTTTTTGGCTTTTGTTGTACTTCTGATTGCTCTTCTAAATCATTAGCCATTTTTAGAAGGAGAGTTTCAGCTAAATTTGAATGCTGAATTTCTCTACCTCTAAAAATTACAGTGCATTTTACTTTATCTCCAGCTTTTAGAAATTTAGTAGCTTGACCTATTCGTACATCATAATCATGTTTGTCAATTTTATACCTCATCTTTACTTCTTTAACTTCTGTTTGATGAGATTTTTTTCTTGCTTCTTTTGCTTTCTTTTCTTGTTCAAATTTATATTTTCCATAGTCCATGATTCTGCAAACGGGAGGATTTGCTTTTTCGCTTACCAAAACTAAATCTAATTCCCTTTGAGAGGCTATTTCTAATGCTTTCAACCTATCAATGACCCCTAATTGTTTCCCATCTGAATCAACGACTCTCAACTGGGGATATTTTATTCTCTCATTAATATTTGGGAGCTCTCTTACTGGAGCGCGGCGGTCAAAGCGTGGGCGTGGTGGCATTCAGTTTGTTTGATAAATTGCTTGGATGATGAACAAATCTATTATTTTAAAAATTAGCCTAAAAAAGACTCTATTTTAATTATTGCATCTTTTAGCAGGTTTTTGTTATTAAGCCAATGAGGATTATTTTTATTACGAAACCATGTTTTTTGTCTTTTAGCAAATTGGATAGTTTTTGTGGTAGTGAGCTCAATCGCTTTATTAATTGTTATACGGTTATTTAAGACCTCTTTAGCTTCACGGTAACCAATAGTCTCTAGGATTGATAAATCAGCCCCATATCTATCAATAAGGTATTTCGTCTCTTCAAGAATTCCTGAAGAAAACATATTTTTTGTTCTTTCTAAAATTCTTTCTTTTAAATTTTCTCTGTCTAATCCAAGTTCTAGTATTTTCCAGTTTGGAGGTTTTTGAACTTTTTGCTTTGATAAGGGTTTACCAGTTACATAAAAGACTTCTAAAGCTCTTATTGTTCTAATGTGATCAGCAAAATTGATTTTTTTTGTTGATATTGGATCGCAATTCTTTAAAATTTCCCAACATTTTTTTTGACCAAGTTCTTCTAATTGACTTCTCAAATGATTTTGAGGAGGGACATTGGGTACAAAAAAACCTTTTGTGATTGAATTCATATACAAACCACTTCCTCCAACAAGAAAGGGTAAATTTTTTTGTTTAATTTCTCTGTTGATTGATTTTTGAGCAATTTCTTGAAATTTTTTAACATTAATTGGGTTAATCGGTTCTTCAATATCTATTAAGTAATGCTTTATTTTTTTTTGCTGATTTTCAGATGGTTTGGCTGTTCCTATATCCATAGACTTATAGATTTGTCTTGAATCTATATTGTGAATTCGAGTTTTAAAATATTCTGCAATTTGAATAGCTAATTCAGTTTTACCACTTGCAGTGGGCCCAATTAAAACTATTACATGAGGTTGATAAGAAGACATATTAATTTCTGAAGAAAAATCTATTCGCTATATAATGAAAGAAATTAAATTTTCCATAGACTTCGAGCCTTTCTCTTATTGCAGTGGTAAGTTTAATGAAAGACCTTTTAAAAATAACATTTTAAAAGTTTTAATATTTTTTTTATATTAAATGAGCGAGGACAAAAGATCTAATAAAATCTCTAATGATTATGGTGCAGAACAGATTCAGGTTTTAGAAGGGTTAGAGCCTGTTCGTAAACGTCCTGGAATGTACATTGGTTCTACAGGTCCCAGAGGTTTGCATCATTTGGTATATGAGGTCGTTGATAACTCAGTAGATGAAGCCCTTGCAGGACATTGCGATCATATAGAAATAGTTCTTCGAGCAGATGGATCTGCTTTGATCTCTGATAATGGACGGGGTATTCCAACAGATATTCACCCAAGAACTGGGAAAAGTGCTCTAGAAACTGTACTGACTGTCCTTCACGCAGGTGGTAAATTCGGAAGTGGAGGTTATAAAGTTTCAGGTGGCTTGCATGGAGTAGGTATATCTGTAGTTAACGCTTTAAGTGAATGGGTTAATGTTACTGTTTATAGAGATGGCAGTGAGTTTAATCAAAGATTTGAAAAAGGTGTTTCGAAGGGTGAATTGCAAAATAAAAAGCAAACTATTAAGCCTTCTAGAAAGGGCACCACTATTTGTTTTAAACCCGATAAAACGATTTTTTCTGGAGGAATAGAATTTGAATATGCTCTTCTTTCATCTAGGTTAAGAGAATTAGCTTATCTTAATGGTGGTGTAAAAATTGTTTTTAGAGATGAGAGAAATCAATTATCAGATGGTTCTTTCAAAGAAGAAATTTATTTATATGAAGGTGGCATTAAAGAATATGTTCAATACATGAATGCAGAAAAGGATTCTATACATCCTGAGATAATTTATGTTGACTCACAAAAAGAAAACGTATACGTAGAAGCAGCTTTGCAATGGTGTTCAGATGTATATTCAGATAATATTTTAGGTTTTGCAAATAATATTAGAACTATTGATGGAGGTACTCATATTGAGGGATTAAAGACAGTTTTGACAAGAACATTCAATAATCTCGCTAAAAAAAGAGGTAAAAGAAAAGATATTGAAAAAAATTTAGCCGGAGAAAATATCAGAGAGGGATTGACCGTAGTTTTATCAGTTAAAGTTCCAGATCCCGAATTTGAGGGACAAACAAAAACTAAATTAGGGAATACTGAAGTAAGAGGAATTGTTGATTCTCTTATTGGGGAAGCTCTCACAAAGTATATGGAATTTAATCCTGGGATTTTAGATTTAATTCTTGAAAAAGCAATCCAATCATTTAATGCAGCAGAAGCTGCAAGAAGGGCTAGAGAATTAGTTAGAAGAAAAAGTGTCCTAGAAAGTTCAACTTTGCCTGGTAAATTAGCAGATTGTAGTTCTAGAGATCCCTCAGAATCAGAAATTTATATTGTTGAGGGAGATTCTGCGGGAGGGTCTGCTAAACAAGGCAGAGATAGAAAATTTCAAGCTATTTTGCCTCTAAGAGGTAAAATTCTTAATATTGAAAAAACTGATGATACTAAAATATATAAAAATACTGAAATTCAGTCATTAATAACTGCTCTAGGATTAGGAATCAAGGGAGAGGAATTTGATATTAGTTCTTTGAGATATCACAGGGTAGTAATTATGACGGATGCTGATGTTGACGGTGCTCATATAAGAACTTTATTATTGACATTTTTTTATAGATATCAAAGGGAACTTGTTGAGAAAGGTTTCATATATATTGCGTGTCCTCCTCTCTATAAAGTTGAAAGAGGTAAAAATCATAAATACTGTTATAACGAGAATCAATTAAAGGATACAATTACAAGTTTTGGAGAAAACGCAAATTATAATATTCAAAGATTTAAGGGATTAGGTGAAATGATGCCAAAACAATTGTGGGATACAACTATGAATCCTCAAACTAGAATGATGAAAAGGGTTGAAATTGAGGATGCACTCGAAGCTGACAGAATATTTAATATTTTAATGGGAGATAAAGTTGCACCAAGAAGAGAATTTATTGAAACTCATAGCGGTAACTTAGATCTGGCTACTTTAGATATATGATTAATAATCTGCTTAAGAATTGTTGCTTAATTATTTTTGCATTAATTGCTCCAATTACATTACCTGCTGGTGGGATTCAAAAAAGCTTAAATCAAAATGATTTTCCTAAAACTGCCAAAGAAATTATCTTGTCATCAAACACTTCTCTTTATTCTTTTCCTGAACTTAATGCTAAAGAACTAACAGTTCTTGAAATGGGAACAACCTTATCAATTTTACGAAATTGGAAAGTCAATGAAAGTGAAATTTGGGTAAGGGTGGAGTTAGCATCTAATAAATTTTTAGACGATCCTAATAAGATTTTAAAAGGCTGGATAAAAATGTAAATCTTGGATTTTACCTCAATTATTATTATTTTATTTGGGAGTACTTTTGGATTAATAACAAGGATATTTATACAAAAACATTTAAAAATTAATATAGGATTTGATATTCAAAATACTTCCATAGTCAATTTTCTATCATCCTTTTTTTTGGGAATTTTAGTAGCATTTAATTTTGTAAATAATAAGATATTATTTTTATTTTATACTGGTTTTTTAGGATGTTTTAGCACATTTTCTTCTTTTATATATCAACTATTTATTTTATTAAAGAAGAGGAAATTATTTCGTTTATTTTTTCACTATTTTGAGGTAATAATAGTTTCCTTTTTTTGCTTTTATTTAGGTTATTATTTGGTGCAAATTATAACATGAAAAAAAAAAGTTATATCTATATTCTTTTAGCTTGTTTTTTAGCCAGTTTTTTCAGGATTTTTATTAATAATAATTTTATTGTTTCAATAATTGGATCATTACTTTTTGGATTTGTTATTGCAAAAAGATTAAGTTACGCGAAAGAAAAAATTTTGTTAAGTGGTTTTTTTTCGTGTTTTACGTCCTTTAGCGGATTTATATTTTTTTTGTATCAAGTTTTTATTCAAGGAGGTTTGATCAAATTTATAATATTTTTTAATTTGATTATTATTATAAACTTACTAACAATGTGTTTCGGCTATTGGATAAGTAGAAAAATTAATTAGATTTCATATAATGGTTTTGTTACTTTGACAAGGGATTATATTTATGAATGAAAATAATCTTGAAAAGATTGCATCATTATCTTCAGATCTAAGTACTAGAGAAAATATTACTATTCAACTTGAAGAATTACTCGTCGCTGGAAATTATGATGAGGCAAAATTACTTTTAGAGCCTTCCCAACCAGTTGATATTGCAGATGCAATTGGCAGCCTTCCATTAATATTGCAGGCATTGGCATTTCGATTGTTAAAGAAAAATGAGGCAATTGAAGTTTATGAATATTTAGATCCAATAGTTCAGCAAACTTTATTAGACAGACTTCGTTCGGGAGAAGTTTTGGAAATAGTAGAGAAAATGTCTCCTGATGATAGGGTTCAACTATTTGATGAATTACCTGCAAAAGTTGTAAGAAAATTTTTGTCTGCTCTAAGCCCTGGGGAAAGGAAAGTAACAGCTGAATTACTAGGTTATGAGCCTGAAACTGCTGGAAGATTAATGACAACTGAATTTATAGACCTTAAAGAGATGCAAACGGCAGCTGAGGCTCTTTCTTTAGTCCGAAAGAGAGCTCCTTTTACAGAGACGATTTACAGCCTATATGTTACGGATAAAGAAAGACATTTGACTGGTATTCTCTCTTTAAGAGATCTTGTAACTGCTGATCCATCTAAGCCAATTGGAGATGTTATGACAAAAGATGTGGTAAATATTTCTACGAATACGAATCAAGAAGAGGTAGCAAGAGCAATACAAAGATATGATTTCTTAGCGCTTCCAGTTGTTGACAAAGAAAAAAGACTTGTTGGGATAGTAACTGTCGATGATTTAATTGATGTCATAGAGCAAGAAGCAACAAGAGATATTTATGCAGCGGGAGCAGTTCAATCTGGAGATGAAGATGATTATTTTCAAAGTAGTTTGTTTACGATGGCTCGAAGAAGAATATTATGGTTATTAATTTTAGTTTTAGCCAATGGTTTGACTACAAAAGTTATAGCGATGAATGATCAAATTTTAAGAGAAATAGTTTTGCTTGCTGCATTTATTCCTTTGCTCATAGGCACTGGTGGAAATGTTGGGGCTCAAAGTTCAACTGTCGTTATAAGAGGTTTAAGTACTCAAAAATTAAAGTCTCTTGGAGCTATAAAAGCAGTTTTTAAAGAGGCCGTAACTGGAGCTCTTTTGGGTATTTTGATGATGCTTGTGGTATTTCCTTTCGCTTGGTGGCAAGGAGAAGGCTATTTAATAGCCTCTGCGGTAGGGATAAGTTTAATTTCTATAACGACTTTAGCTGCAACTACTGGAGCTATCCTCCCTTTGTTGTTTCATAAAATGAGATTAGACCCAGCTTTAATGTCCTCTCCTTTTATAACAACTGTCACTGATATTGCAGGTGTATTTATTTATCTAAGTACAGCAAAATGGCTGTTAAGTTCTTCTTAAACTAAAATTGACTAGGTAGTTGTACTCATTTTTGTAAATTTGTGGATTTTTTTGTTTAACTTTACAATTCTTAATGGTATTGTTTACAAAACAACATTCAACTTTCATGTCTTCTGAAACATTAAGTGAGAATAAACTAGCGACAATATCAAGTTTAAAAGCCTCTAATGATGTCGACCTTGTCAGATCCTATTTAAGGGATATCGGCAGAGTTCCACTTCTTTCTCATGAGCAGGAAATTACGCTTGGAAGACAGGTGCAAGAATATATGCAAGTCGAAAGAGCAGAATTAGAAATTATTGAATTAACAGGAGATAAACCAACTATAGAGGAATTATCAAATAAATTAAATTTATCTACTTCCGTAATCAAAAAAAGATTGAGAGCTGGTCAGAGGGCTAAAGAACGGATGGTCGCAGCTAATTTAAGATTAGTGGTTAGTGTTGCAAAAAAATATACAAAAAGAAACATGGAATTATTAGATTTAATACAAGAAGGAACTATAGGATTAGTAAGGGGTGTAGAAAAATTTGATCCCGCAAGAGGTTATAAGTTTTCTACATATGCATACTGGTGGATTAGACAAGGTATTACTAGAGCAATAGCGGAAAAAAGCAGGGCAATAAGGTTACCAATTCACATAACCGAGATGTTAAATAAATTAAAAAAAGGTCAAAGAGAGTTGAGTCAAGAAATGTCTAGGACTCCTACAGTTAGTGAACTTGCTAAATATGTAGAGCTTCCTGAAGATGATGTAAAAGATTTGATGTGCAAGGCAGGGCAGCCAGTTAGTCTTGAAACAAAAGTTGGAGATGGTGAAGATACTGTCTTATTAGATTTACTAGCAGGTGGTGAGGACTTGCCAGACGAACAGATAGAGATGGATTGTATGAGAGGAGATCTTCATTCTCTTTTGCATCAATTACCAGATCTCCAATGTAGAGTTTTAAGAATGAGATATGGGATGGATGGTGATGAACCAATGTCTCTTACAGGTATAGGTAGGGTACTTGGAATAAGTAGGGACCGAGTTAGAAATCTAGAAAGAGATGGACTCAGAGGTTTGAGAAGACTTAGTGATAACGTAGAAGCCTATTTTGTTTCTTGAATAAATTCAAGAATTAACTGATTTGTTTTTTCAGGTTCTTCATCGTGCGGACAATGTCCAGCACCTTCGATAATATCTAACCGCTTTATATTCGTGAATTTTTTCTTCCACTCTTTAGCTTCACCTAAGGATTCCCAAGGATCTTTTTCTCCCCAAATCAATTGGATGGGAGGTTCAATTTTATCAAAAAGATCTGTAGCGAGATAGTCATCAAATAAGTTAATAAAGCCACGAAATGCTTCTTTGGAGTTTTGTCTTTGTGAGGGTTGATATAATATTTCAATTAACTCTTCATCGATATTTTTTTTGGACGGGTAAGCTTGTTCAAGTATTTTCTTAATAACTTTTGGATTGGCAGCTCTCGTAAAAAGTGTGTTACTAATTATTCTTTGTCTTACTATCGTTTTAAGAACGGGTCTAAGTAGATTCATTAATATATCACTTTTTTTTAAACGTTTATCATCCATAGTTCTTTGTGCGCAATCAATCAAAATCACTCCCTTACATTTATCTTTGAGAATTTCAGCAGCTTTCAATGCAATAACACCACCAATTGAGTTTCCAACTAAGTAAATAGGAGATTTTATTACCTCTTCACAAAATGCTGATATCTGACTACCCCATAAGTCAAATGAATATTTAATTGAGTTTTCTTTATCAGCTTCGTAATTTAATAAAGCACTAGGCTGACTGCTTTCTCCAAATCCTAATAAGTCAATTGCGTAGCAGTTAGAAAATTTACCAAGAAAATCTTGATTATGTCTCCAGTGGTTTTTTGATGCTCCAAATCCATGAACTAATAAAATTTTAATATTTTTTTCAGAAGTAGATTCTTTTGATAAAGACCATGAAATTTCCCAATTTTTCCACTTCCAAGTTTCAGATTTATTTAAAGACACGATGAATATGTTTTTAATTAAACTTTAATTCAAAAAAAAATTATTCGTTTTTAATAAATTATTCTTAGTTAAGTAAAATAGTTCATTTTATGAAAAGGAAAAAGGTCATATGCATTGGAGAGGCTTTAATAGACAGAATCAGAAATAAATCAAATCAAGGATTTACAGATTTTTTGGGAGGTGCTCCAGCTAATGTTGCTTGTGCATTAAGAAAATTAAAAATAGATTCAACATTTATAGGAAGTTTGGGGAGTGATGATTATGGAAAAAAATTTATTAGGCAATTTAATGAATTGGAAGTTAATTTAGATTTCTTGCAATTATATGATGATTCATCTACTCGCTTGGTTAATGTAGATAGAGATCAATTTGGAGATCGTTTTTTTTCAGGCTTTGAGGAAAGTTCTCATTCATTCTTTGCAGACGAAGTTCTTAGTAAGAAATTAATCGAAAAAGAAATTTTAAATTTGCAGAAATCTTTTCTAGAAACAAAATATTTGGTTACAGGAACGATCTTGTTATCATCACCAATATCAGCAGAGACTATTTTTTTTCTTATTGAACAGGCTAAAAAATTGGAAGTCAAAGTAGTTATTGATTTGAATTGGAGAGAGGTCTTTTGGGATCATTCAAGTTTTTCATCAGAAATTAGTAAAGCGGCTAGAGTTAATTTAATCAAGAAATTTTTAAATCATGCTAATGTTTTAAAACTTGCTAAGGAAGAAGCAACTTTATTTTTTGAGGATGAAAATCCCTTACTAATTTCTCAACAATTGTCTAATAGACCAGATGTAATAATAACTGATGGGGAACATCCCGTTTCTTGGTATATCAGTGGATTGCAGGGAATTACCGAAACCCCTACTTCACAAAAAATTGTTGATACAACTGGGGCAGGAGATGCTTTTCTAGCTGGCTTAATTTCAAAATTAATTTCTTCTGGCTACCCTTCAAATAAACTAGAGACAGAAGATTGCATTAAGTTTGCAGGTGTTTGTGGATTATTAACTTGTCTTGGTGAAGGTGCTATCGAGCCACAGCCCGATTATGAGAAGGTTAACAAATTTCTGGGATCTCTTATTTCGTAGTTTCTTCCATATTTATTTGCGTAACTAATTTTTATTTTCCAGAAATTATCAATAACTGGTTCTATTAATTCTGGCCATTCAATAACTAAAATAGCTCGTCTTTGTATGGCCTCTTCTTCTTCTGAAAAAAAAACTTCTTTTGCTGAAGAAACATTTTCTAACCTGTATAAATCAAGGTGAATTAGTGGAATTTTTCCAGAGTTATAGTGATGCGATAAAGCAAATGTAGGGCTTGTAATTTCCTCAGAGATTGACAAGCCTTTAGCAATCCCTTGAACAAATGAAGTTTTCCCAGCTCCAATTGGACCCTGTAATAAAACAATTGATTGAGGATTTAATTTGTGTGACAGTTTTTTTCCTAAATTTAAAGTCTCTTTTAAATTCTCAACAAACACAAAATTACACAAAAATCATTTATAGTTTAATAGAAAAAGTATTTACACGATATGGTAATCGCAAATTCAGTTAAAACCTCTACACCTAATTACGTAATTTCTGATATCTCTTTATCAGATTTTGGTCGTAAAGAAATTAAAATTGCCGAAACTGAAATGCCAGGATTAATGGCGCTTAGAGATAAATATCAATCTGAAAAGCCACTAAAAGGTGCAAAAATAGCTGGAAGTCTTCATATGACTATTCAGACTGCAGTATTAATAGAAACTCTTGTTGATCTTGGCGCAGAAGTGAAATGGGCTTCATGCAATATTTTTTCAACTCAAGATCATGCTGCCGCAGCTATCGCAGATCAAGGAATTTCTGTATATGCAAAAAAAGGTGAGACACTTGATGAATATTGGCAATATACACATTACATTCTTGATTGGGGATCCGACTCACCGAATATGATTCTTGATGATGGGGGAGATGCAACTGGCTTATTGATACTTGGCAGTAAAGCAGAAAAAGATTTATCTGTTTTAGATAATCCCGGTAACGAAGAAGAAATTGCTTTATTCAAATCTATAAAATCTAAGTTGGAAAATGATAGTAACTTTTATTCTAGAATTAAGAGCAATATTATTGGTGTCACTGAAGAAACTACAACGGGAGTCGCAAGACTTTATCAACTGCAAAAGCAAAATGCTCTACCTTTCCCTGCAATTAACGTTAATGATTCAGTAACTAAGAGCAAATTCGATAATTTATATGGCTGCCGAGAATCTCTAGTTGACAGCATCAAGCGTGCCACTGATGTGATGATTGCTGGGAAGGTTGCTTTAGTAATCGGTTTTGGAGATGTAGGTAAAGGATCAGCCCAGTCTCTAAGAGGACTTGGTGCAATTGTAAAAGTTGCTGAAGTTGATCCAATTTGTGCTCTTCAAGCTGCCATGGAAGGTTTCAGCGTTGTTACATTAGACGATGTTGTGCAGGATATAGACATATTTGTTACGGCAACTGGGAACTATCAGGTAATAACAAACGAAAATCTTGTCAAGATGAAGAATGAGGCCATCGTTTGTAATATTGGCCATTTCGATAATGAAATTGATGTGGCATCATTGAAAGATTATCCATGGGAAAATATTAAGCCGCAGGTTGATCACATAACTTTACCGAGTGGCAATAAAATAATCCTTTTAGCTGAAGGTAGACTAGTTAACTTGGGTTGTGCCACTGGACATCCAAGTTTTGTTATGAGTAATTCTTTTACTAATCAAGTCCTAGCTCAAATTGAACTTTTCAATAAGTCAGAAAACTATTCTAAGGAGGTTTATGTTTTACCAAAACATTTAGATGAAATGGTAGCTAGATTACATCTCGATAAAATTGGTGCAAAATTAACAAAATTAACCAAAGAACAAGCTGATTATATTAATGTTTCTATTGAAGGACCTTATAAACCAGATCTTTATAGATATTAAGTTTGAGCCTTATTTTTTTAAATTTTCTTACTTCAATCCCCGACTACATTAGTTTGGCTGTAGAAAAGAATTCAATAATTGCATACCTCACTATTTGTTTGGCTATGTTTTTAGAAAATATAATACCTCCAATACCTTCGGAAATTATTATGCCTTTGGGAGGGTTTTTCGTCTATCAACAAAAATTAAATTTTTATATTTTAGTTTTTTGGGGATTACTTGGAACTATTTTTGGATCATTGCCTTGGTATTATCTAGGAAGATTAGTAAATGAAAAAAGACTTTCAAATTTTCTAGATAAACAAGGAAAATATTTGGGTATTTCTTCTAATGATTTAATTAAAAGTAAAAGGTGGTTTGATAAATACGGAGTTTCTTTAGTTTTTTGGGGCAGATTAGTACCAGGTATAAGAACTTTGATTTCAGTTCCCGCTGGCATAGAACTTATGCCATTAAGAAAATTTTTGATTTGGACTTCATTTGGTAGCTTGATATGGGTAGCGCTTCTCACTTATGCAGGTTATTTATTTGGTGAAAATTATCCAATAATTGAAATTTACTTAGATCAAATCAAATATGTTGTAAAGCCAATTTTAATTTTAATTTTCTTATATTTTTTTATAAAACTTCTTATTAGATTTATTAAAAAATATAGAGACTAGAAAGGGATTTCACTAGAGTTACTGCTGTTAGAATATTGATTATTTTCAGACTCTTTTTTCGAGCTTAGCAAGTTTAATCTATCTACTCTAACAACCGGTTTGTATCTATCTTCCCCAGTATTTTTATCTTTCCAACTATCAATTTTAAAGCTTCCTGTTATTCCAATTAAGGACCCTTTTCTTACGTAATCTGCTGCTATTTGGGCTTGCTTGCCCCATATTTCTAAATTGAACCAGTCTGGCTCTTCATCTCTGCTTCTTCTGTTCACAGCAAGAGTGAAATTGGCTACGATACTGCCTGATTCAAAATATCTTACATCTGGTTCTCTACCAGCTCTACCAACTAGGTTAATAGTGTTAATTTCCATAATTTTTTTTTTTAATACTACTCATATTTCCAGATTCTGCTTAAGTTTTGCGTGCTAATCATAACTAAACAGGCGAATTGTGAGAGCTTTATAAAAAATAGATATATTATTTATAAAAAGAATTCTTATTGTGATTTTTAACAGATTTAAATTTTCTAGAGACATTGGCATAGATTTGGGAACAGCCAATACTCTTATACACGTATCAGGTAAGGGAGTTGTTTTACAAGAGCCCTCAGTAGTAGCAATGGATTTAGAAGAAGGAGTTCCATTGGCAGTTGGTAAAGAAGCAAAGTTAATGCTTGGCAGAACACCCGGGAATATAAGAGCTGTAAGACCACTAAGAGATGGAGTTATCGCAGATTTTGACGCCGCTGAGCAAATGATAAAAACATTTATTCAAAAATGTAACGAAGGTAAGGGAATAATAGCTCCAAGAATAGTTATTGGTATTCCAAGTGGAGTTACCAGTGTTGAGCGAAGAGCTGTAAGAGAAGCTGGATTAGCAGGAGCTAGAGAAGTTCACTTAATTGATGAACCTGTTGCGGCGGCAATAGGCGCATCATTACCAGTAACTGAGCCAGTTGGAACTATGATCGTTGATATTGGCGGTGGCACCACTGAGGTAGCAGTATTGAGTTTGGGTGGGACTGTATTAAGTGAATCGGTTCGAATAGCTGGCGATGAAATCAATGAATCAATTGCTTCATATCTTAAGAAAGTTCATAATTTAGTTGTTGGAGAGAGAACTGCTGAAGATATTAAGATCAAAATTGGATCTGCATTTCCAGATGATGAATTTGATAAAACTTCTTTGGAGGTAAGAGGCTTACATCTTTTATCTGGTCTTCCAAGGTCAATAACTTTGACATCAGGAGAAATAAGAGAAGCTATGGCTGATCCACTTAGCAAAATAGTTGAAGCTGTGAAAAGAACTTTAGAGAGAACCCCACCTGAACTTGCTGCAGATATTGTGGATAGGGGCATTATGCTAGCTGGTGGTGGAGCTTTAGTAAGAGGCATTAATGATTTGGTTAGTGATGAAACGGGAATTTTTACACACATAGCTGAAAACCCACTCTTGTGCGTTGTTAATGGATGTGGAGAGGTTTTAGATGATTTTAAAAAGCTCAAAAGAGTTGTTGATACTCCAGACTTTATAAGGAACGCGATTAGAGATTAATAATATGTTAAAACTCCGACGAATTTCAGCTAGTCGTTGGTGGCATAAAAAGAAAAATTGGATATTGTTTGGAATTTTTCTTTTTTTGATTTTCGTAAGAATATCTAAAGGTTATCTTTATAAAGATTTTTATTATTTTATTTCGAAGCCTTTTTGGCCTGGCCAATTTCAAAAAGAGGTCATTCTTGAGAGCATAAACAATGAAAATTTAATAAAATTTAACTTGCTTAAAAAAGATAATATGAGATTGAGGGAAATGTTATATCTTCAAGGATCATCTAATAATGATGCTATTTCTGCTGCAGTTATTTCTAGAAAAACAGGTAGTTGGTGGAGACAATTGATATTAAATAAAGGTTCAAAAGATGGTGTTAAAATTGGTAGTATTGTTTTGGGGCCGGGTGGATTACTAGGAAGAGTAAATAATACTTCTTTATTGACTTCTTCGGTAACATTATTAACTTCTCCAGAAAGTACAGTAGGGGTATGGGTGGATAGAATTCAACTTAATGGATTACTTATCGGTTCAGGAGATGATTATCCTAATTTAATACTCTATTCAAAAGATGCAAATATAAAAGTAGGAGATTTTGTATCATCCTCTCCCTCAAGTACTTTATTACCTCCAAATATTCCTATTGGTGTTGTCAAATCTATAGAAGAGCCATTTAAAGGAAAAAAAAAGGCAAAAATATTACTTTTAGCAAAACCTCAACTAATTGATTGGGTGCAAATATTAAAAGTAAAAATTGAATGAATAAATTTTTTGCAAAAAATTTGCCTATGTTTTTTTTTATTTTTGTACCAATAATCTTCTTATGGCATCCTAGTTGGCTTGGTTTTTTAGGTATTCAGCCATATTGGCCCTTATTTTGGTTATTGCCTTGGTCAATGATTAATGGATCAATTAATGGACTGATATTTGGGTTATTTTTAGGTCTAATTTTAGATTCTTTAACTTTAGATAATAATTTCACTCAAATACCAGGTTTAATTTTGTGCGGCTTTTTGTTTGGGAGAATTAAAACACATGGTTATAATTTAGTGGGTCATTTTAGATATGGATTAATTTGTTCTTTTGGAAGTCTTTTATGTGGGACTCTTTATTTCTTTCAGATATTGTTTAAAAATTTTTCAAATTATACTTTTTTACTGTTTATACCCAGTATTCAAAACATATTGGCTGAAGTTTTTCTTACAGGTTTATTTGCTCCTTTTATTTGCTCCCAACTTTTAAGAATGTTTAAGTTTTCTAGGAGAAATGTGTAGTAATAAATTTTTGTAAATCAATAAAAAGTGTGCGAAAAAATTTATATTCTTAAATTATTTAAGATTTTTGTAAATGTGCGGAATATCTCTTTGAGGGTTCTTAATGTTATATTTTTAATTGTTAGAATAAATATTCAATGCAATAAATCTTTGCTTTGAAATATCTGGAAATCTATTTTTACTATGTCAAAAGCAAGTATTTTAGTTGTTGATGATGAACCAGCAGTTTTGAAGGTATTAGTTACGAGACTTCAACTAGCAGGATATCAAGTTTATTCAGCCACTAACGGCGAAGAAGCTCTTGAGTCATTTCATAGAGATTCTCCAGACTTGATAGTTCTTGATGTAATGCTTCCAAAAATGGATGGATTCGCAGTTTGCAGAAGAATTAGAGCTGAATCGGTAGTACCAATTATATTCTTAACCGCTCTAGAGGCAATTTCAGAGAGAGTTGCTGGTTTAGATCTAGGTGCTGATGATTATTTGTCAAAACCATTTAGCCCAAAAGAGCTCGAAGCTAGAATAGCTACTATTTTGAGAAGAATGGGCCCCACTGTAGCAGTTGCTGAAACGAAAGAAGTTCCATCTGGCAAAGGTGTCATGAAATTTGGAAGTTTAGTTGTTGATACTAATCGCAGACAAGTTTCTAGAGCAGGGGATAGAATTAGCTTAACTTATACTGAATTTAGCCTTCTAGAATTATTATTCGACGAGCCAGGTAAAGTTGTTCCACGAGCCGAAATTTTAGAACAGCTTTGGGGGTATCCTCCTCGTAGAGCCGCAGATTTAAGAGTTGTGGATGTCTATGTAGCTAGACTAAGAGGTAAATTGGAACCAGATCCTAGAAATCCAGAATTAATATTAACTGTTCGAGGGATTGGTTATGCATCTCAGAGAGTTGGCGAAACAGCAACATCTTTGGCAAGTTGAGCCTTAGTCTGATACTTTGATTAAATAAAACAAACATATTAAAATAAATTTTGTCTGAAATAAGAGAATCTCGCTTACAAAAAGCTAATGCATTAGTTAATAAAGGATTTGCATCTTATGCAGAGAGTTTTAAAGTTTCTCATAATATAAAATTTCTCATACAAAAATTTGATTATTTAGAAAATGGTCAAGAAGAAGAATTCAGTGTTTCTATTGCTGGTAGAGTAATGGCAAAAAGAGTAATGGGTAAAATTGCTTTTTTTACGATAAGTGATCAAGAAGGACAGATTCAGCTTTATTTAGATAAAAGCATTATTAATCTTAATTTAGAAAATCAAAAATTACTTTCTTTTGAAGATATTAAGGAAATAGTTGATATCGGTGATTGGATAGGCGTTTATGGAACTATTAAAAAAACTAATAAAGGCGAGCTTTCAATTAAAGTAGAAAAATGGGAAATGTTATCCAAATCATTACAGCCTTTACCGGATAAATGGCATGGATTAACTGATATTGAAAAAAGATATAGACAACGTTACTTAGATCTAATAGTGAATCCTTACTCAAAAAATGTATTTAAAATAAGAGCAAAATCTATAAGTTTTATAAGAAAATGGTTAGATAATAGAAATTTTTTAGAAATAGAAACTCCTATGCTGCAATCAGAAGCTGGTGGTGCTGAAGCAAGACCATTTATTACTCATCACAATACATTAGATATTCCTTTGTATCTAAGAATAGCTACAGAATTGCATTTAAAAAGAATGGTTGTTGGAGGATTTGAGAAAGTTTATGAATTAGGAAGAATTTTCCGTAATGAAGGAATAAGTACAAAGCATAATCCAGAATTTACCTCAGTTGAAATTTATCAAGCTTTTTCCAACTATGTTGATATGATGGATTTAACAGAAGAACTTATTAAAGATGTTGTATTCGATGCATGTGGATCTTTAGTTATTAATTATCAAAATAAGAAAATTGATTTTTCTAAACCTTGGTTAAGAATATCCATGAAAGATATAGTGAAGAAATATACAGGGATAGATTTTGATGCTTTCAGGGGAGATTTTCAAGCAGCAAAGGAAGTTGTCAGCAGTATTAATGTTCAAATTTCTAATAAAGTAAATACTATTGGCAGACTTTTAAATGAGGTTTTCGAACAAAAAGTAGAATCAGAACTTATAGAACCTACTTTTGTTATTGATTATCCTATTGAAATTTCCCCTCTAGCTAGACCTCATCTTGATAATAAAGAAATGGTTCAGAGATTCGAGCTATTTATTGTTGGAAGAGAGCTGGCAAATGCTTTTAGTGAGTTAATAGATCCAGTAGATCAAAGAGAAAGAATGCAATTACAGCAATCTCTTAGAGATAAAGGAGATTTTGAGGCTCATTGTATAGATGAAGATTTTTTGAATGCTTTAGAGATTGGTATGCCTCCTACAGGAGGATTAGGTATAGGCATTGATAGACTTATTATGCTAATTACTAATAGTCCATCAATTCGAGATGTAATACCTTTCCCATTGTTAAAACCAGAAATAACTTCTAATAAAAATGAAAAATTACCCTTGAATGAAGTAAAATAAATAAATTAATCCAATACGAATTTTTTAAATGAGTGGTGAACGTGTTGGTTTCCGTTTCAAACACGCGGATGCAGTAGTGAAAAGAAATCCTCAAGGCCGATCAAGAAGAGGATGGGTTATTGAACCAGTAGAGCAGACTACGAGCAGGGGTACAAAAATGCCTGCTTACAAAATTCGCTGGAGAGATAGTGAGAGGCCTGAAACTGTTTTACAGCATATGTTAATTGCCGATCCAGATCCTTCCCCTCCTCCAAGTTCAGTAAGTTTAAATTCATAATTTCAATAAATCTGGATAATATATTTACCTTTTTAGTGCAGAATTAATTTCTTTTTTCATACTTTTTTGTTTTTCATCTTGGCGTTTGTCATGTAATTTTTTCCCTTTACCAATTCCAATAGTTAGTTTTATCCACGGTCCTTTTAAATAGAGAGATAATGGAATAATAGTCATTCCTTTTTTTTCAGTATTGGCTTTTAGTTTTATTATTTCTTTTTTGTGTAGTAGCAACTTTCTGTTTCTTAATGGATCATGATTAAAAAAAGACCCAACATTTTTGTGTGGTGAAATGTGAACATTTAATAATAAAATCTCGCCATCCCTAAATGAACAGTACCCATCTCTTAAATTAGCTTTTCCGTTCCTAATAGACTTTACCTCAGTTCCTAAAAGTTCAATTCCAGCTTCGATTGTTTCAGATATTGCATATTGAAATTTTGCATATCTATTTTCTGCAAGACGTTTAAAATTATTTTCTTTTTTGGTATTTTTTTTAACTTTGGTTGAATTTTTTGCCATTTTAGTTGTAAAAAATCTTTCTACAAAGAACAATTGCAATTAACCTTTCATTATGGCAATAATTTCTTCCAATATTGGCGATAATGAATTTTCTCTTAGAAAAAAAGAGCTTAGGTTAGTTGATTCAAAAATTATTCCAGAAGAAAAAAGAAATAATAATCTTAATTTAGCTCGTCCTCTTAATCTAAAAGAATTTATTGGCCAAGAACATCTTAAGTCTTCTTTAAGAATAGCTATAGATGCTGCAATTTATAGAAAAGAGCCTTTGGAACATACTCTTTTATATGGACAGCCTGGTTTAGGTAAGACTACCCTAGCTTTTTTGATAGCCCATGAAATGAATACAAAATGTAGGATAGCTACTGCACCAGCAATTGAAAGGCCTAGAGATATTGTAGGCTTACTGCTTGGATTAAAAGAAGGTGAAGTTTTATTTATTGATGAGATACATCGCTTAAATAAGTTAACTGAAGAATTGTTATATTCTGCCATGGAGGATTTCAGGTTAGATTTGACTATGGGAGCTAATAGAGGAGCACGTTGTAGAACAATTAATCTTCCAAGGTTTACTCTGGTTGGCGCGACAACTAAACTAGCCTCAATTAGTCCCCCTCTAAGAGATAGATTTGGTATATCTCAAAAAATTGAATTTTATACATACGATGAGTTACAACAAATAATTGCTAATTTCTCTCGATTAATAAACATTTGTTTAGATGACGAAGCATCATATGATTTAGCAAAGATATCTCGAGGAACTCCAAGAATTGCTTTAAGATTATTAAGGAGAGTTAGAGATTATGCTCAAGTTATTCAAGAAACTAATATTATCTCAGTAAATTTATTAAAAAAAGCTTTAAATTCTTACCAAATAGATGAGAAAGGATTGGATTCTTTAGATAGACAATATTTATCTTTTCTAAGTCAAAACAATCATATTCCAACTGGCTTAGATTCAATAGCTGCCGCATTGGGAGATGATTCTTCAGTGTTAGAATTTGTAGTTGAGCCATATCTCATTCAAATGGGTTTTCTTAAGAGAACTCCTCGTGGAAGACTGATTACTGCTTTAGGAAAAAAGTACATTGATTCAAAAAATGATAACTTTTAAAAAAGTTAAGGTTTGTTTTTTATTAATTTTTTTCTTTGTCAATATTTTTTATATTGCACCATGTTATTCATTATCTTTGAGAGAGGATTTGTTTCAAAATGCATTAGATTTAAGTTCAAAAGGTGAATTTAATCTCGCCTTACAAGAATGGAATCTTTATCTCGATTCTTATCCTGACGATGCTGCAGGTTTTAGTAATAGAGGTAATGTAAGGCTTATCACTGGAGATATCGAGGGATCGATAGATGATCAAAATAAGGCGATAAATTTGAATCCTAGCGAGATAGATCCTTACATTAATAGAGGTATTGCCGAGGAAGCATTAGGTCTATGGTCGCAAGCGAAAAAAGATTATACATATGTTATTTCCCAAGATAGTAAAAATTCCTCTGCGCTATATAATTTGGCCAATGTTGAAGGGTCTACATCACATTGGGCAAAAGCAAGAGATTTATTTTCAAAAGCTGCTTTATATAATCCTGGATTTGCTATGGCAAGGTCAAGTATGGCGTTAGCAGATTTGCAGTTGGGACATATTGATGAGTCTGAAAAAGAATTAAAAAATTTAATTAGGCGTTATCCAACTTTTGCAGATGCTAGGGCAGCTTTAACAGCTTTGAATTGGTCTAGGGGTGAAGCTGGTAACGCGGAGAGTAACTGGATAGCAGTAACTGAATTAGATCCTAGATATAGTGATGAGGAATGGTTAAAAAAAATAAGAAGATGGCCTCCACAACCAATTATTGATTTAATGCACTTCATTGATTTAAAGTAACTAATGAGTAGAGATCAGCTTTTTAAAATAATTGACTCGTTTAATGATGAATTAATCAATTTAAGAAGACATATTCATGCGCATCCAGAATTAAGTGGATTTGAAAACCAAACAGCTATTTTGATAAGTGGTTATTTAAAGAATATTGGTTGGAATGTTAGAGAATCTATTGGCAAGACTGGAGTAATAGCTGATTTTGGTCCCTTGGACAAAGGAATTATTGGATTAAGGGTGGATATGGATGCTTTACCAATATTCGAGGAAACCAAATTAAGTTATTCTTCAAAAGTTGATGGAGTGATGCATGCATGTGGTCACGATATGCATATATCGATTGGATTGGGTGTAGCAAAAGTTGTTAAGGATTTAAAACTAAATTATGGAACTAGGATAATTTTTCAGCCTGCTGAAGAAATTGCTAGTGGAGCTAAATGGATGATTAAGGATGGCGCAACTAATGGTTTATCTCATATTTTAGGAGTTCATGTATACCCCGATTTATCTGTAGGGACTATTGGGATTAAAGAAGGAAGTTTAACTGCGGCTGCTGGAGAACTCAAGGTAGAGATTAAAGGGAAATCAGGACATGGTGCTCGACCTCATGAAGGGATTGATGCTATTTGGGTCGCCTCCAAAGTTATCTCTGGAATTCAAGAATTAATAACACGGAAATTAGATCCTTTAGATCCTGTAGTGATAACTTTTGGTAAAATAAACGGTGGCAATGCATTCAATGTTCTTGCAGAAAAGGTTAATTTAATTGGTACTGTTAGATGCACTAATCTTAAATTATTTAAGAATATTGGTAATTGGCTCGATGAAAATATTTCATCTTTAGCTAATAGTTGCGGAGCTGATGTAAAAGTAATATTTAGGGAAATTACTCCACCAGTAAATAATAATTATGAAATTAATAAAGTCCTCAGAGATTCAGGGATTAAGGTTCTGGGTCAAGAAAATGTTATTGAATTACAAAAACCATCATTAGGTGCTGAAGATTTTGCTGAGTTCTTGAATGAAGTCCCTGGGGCTATGTTTAGGCTTGGTGTTTCTAGTTCAAATGGATGTGCTCCATTACATAGTTCTAAATTTGATCCAGATGAAAGAGCTATTGCTGTTGGAATTAAAGTAATAACAGAATCCATAGTAAAATTAAATAATGAAATACTAAATAAAGTTGATAAATGAAAATAAATACAAGATTTATTTTGTCTTTTGTGGCTCCCTTTATGATTCTTATATCTTTTATTGGTCTAATTTTAAGGGAGAATAATAAGAAGATTTTTTATTTACCTATTGGCTTAATGGGGATTTCAATTCTCTTGGAGAAAGATTTAGGAAGAAGATTGGCTAGAAAAAATATTTTAAAAAAGATAAAGTCTTATCAAAAATTTAAATAAAATTTTTATTTTTTTTAAGCAACATTTGATGACTATTTTTGAGAAAAGAGCTATTAATAAAATAAATACTAGGGGTGCTAGGAAATTAGACTTAGCTGAGATCATACCCTTTGAACCTGAATCATAAATTCTGAGGCAGGGAAGTGGAAATTTGATCAAACTTTAGTAATAAAAACTTTAAAATTGATGAATTATGAGAAGTTCTTGGATTAAGCCTCGTCTTGGGAAAGACAATGTAACTCAGATGAACTTTGCAAGGAACGGCTATATCACTGAAGAAATGGATTTTGTTGCTAAAAAAGAGAATCTTCCTTCTTCTTTAATAATGGAAGAAGTGGCAAGAGGAAGATTAATTATTCCAGCTAATATTAATCATTTGAATCTTGAGCCAATGTCTATAGGTATTGCTTCTAGATGCAAAGTTAATGCGAATATTGGTGCTTCCCCTAATGCAAGTGATATCAATGAAGAAGTAGAAAAACTCAAACTAGCAGTTAAATATGGAGCAGACACTGTTATGGATCTTTCTACAGGAGGAGTAAATTTAGATGAAGTGCGGCAAGCAATTATTCACGAGTCTCCTGTTCCCATTGGAACAGTTCCTGTTTATCAAGCTTTAGAAAGTGTACATGGTTCAATAGATAGACTAACTGAAGACGATTTTCTTCATATTATTGAAAAACATTGTCAGCAAGGCGTAGACTATCAAACTATTCATGCTGGGCTATTAATAGAGCATTTGCCGAAAGTCAAGGGAAGAATTACTGGAATTGTTAGTAGGGGAGGGGGTATTCTAGCCCAATGGATGTTACATCATTTTAAGCAAAATCCTCTTTACACAAGGTTTGATGATATTTGTGAGATTTTTAAAAAATATGATTGTACTTTTTCTCTTGGAGATTCACTAAGGCCAGGATGCTTGCATGATGCCTCTGATGATGCTCAGTTAGCTGAATTGAAAACCTTAGGCGAACTTACTCGAAGAGCATGGGAACATAATGTTCAAGTAATGGTTGAGGGTCCTGGTCATGTACCCATGGATCAAATTGAGTTTAATGTGAGAAAGCAAATGGAAGAATGTTCAGAAGCCCCCTTTTATGTATTAGGTCCATTAGTTACAGATATATCACCTGGTTATGACCATATATCAAGTGCTATTGGAGCTGCGATGGCAGGTTGGTATGGAACTTCTATGTTATGTTATGTAACCCCAAAAGAACATCTAGGTCTACCAAATGCCGAAGATGTAAGAGAAGGATTAATTGCCTATAAGATAGCTGCTCATGCTGCTGATATAGCAAGACATAGAGCTGGCGCTCGTGATAGAGATGATGAACTTAGTCATGCAAGGTATAACTTTGATTGGAATAAACAATTCGCACTTTCATTAGATCCAGAAAGGGCAAAGCAGTACCATGATGAGACACTACCTGAAGAAATCTTTAAAAAGGCCGAGTTTTGTTCAATGTGTGGTCCTAAACATTGTCCAATGAATTCAAAGATTTCTGATGAATCTCTTGATCAGTTAAAAGATAAACTTGAAGAATGTAATACTTCAGTGTAGTTATCAATTAATAATTATAAAATTTCCTTAGTTTTATTAACTACGTTTTCAACTGTAAATCCAAAATTTTTCATACATTCTCCCCCTGGTGCTGATGCACCAAACCTATCCATAGTAATACAAATCCCATCAAAACCTGTATATTTATGCCAACCAAATGAATGGGCAGCTTCTACTACGACTCTCTTTTTCACACTACTAGGTAAAACACTTTCTTTGTAAGATTCTTCTTGCTCTTCGAAAAGTTCCACACAAGGCATAGAAACAACTCTAATTTTTTTACCTAAGCTTGAAATTTCCTTACTTGCTTCAATGCAAAGATTTAGTTCGCTTCCAGTACCAATAAATATTAGATCTGGTGTTCCTTCGCAATCGGAAACTATATATCCTCCTAAAGCTACTTTGTCTATCGAAGTATTTTCTTGATTTGGCATACCTTGTCTACTTAAACAAAGGGCTGAAGGTCTTTTTCGATTTTGAATAGCAAGTTTATAAGCTCCACTTGTCTCATTTCCATCTCCTGGTCTGAAAACTAGCATATTAGGCATGGCTCGAAGAGAAGGGATAGTTTCAATAGGTTGATGTGTTGGACCGTCTTCTCCTACACCAATTGAATCATGGGTTAATACATAGATTACGCCTAATTCGCTGAGTGCTGAAAGCCTCATTGAACCTCTCATATAATCGGCGAAAACAAGGAAGGTTCCACCATAAGGAATAAGACCACTATTGTGATAAGCAATACCATTAAGAACAGCTGCCATAGCATGCTCTCGTACACCAAAATGTAGATATCTTTTTTCAGGACTATGAGGCTGGAATGATCCAGTTTCTCCTTTGATATCTGTGTAGTTAGAGTGAGTTAAATCTGCAGATCCACCAATTAATTCAGGTAGGTTAGGCCCTAAAGAACCTAAGCATATTTGTGAATGCTTTCTTGTGGCTAACCCTTTATCGTCGGGTGTATAAGAGGGGAGATCTGAGTCCCAATTTTCTGGTAATTGGCCATTTAACATTCTCTTTAATTCGGCTCCTTCAGATGGGTATTTTTTTTGATATTCTTCAAATTTAGAATTCCATTCTTTCTCTAAGCTTTCGCCTTTATTTATTGATTTTCTAAAGTGCGCATATACTTCATTTGGTATTTCAAATGGAGGATATTCCCAATTTAGAAACTCTCTAGTTAATGCGGCTTCTTCTTCTCCAACAGCTGCTCCATGAATTCCAGCAGTATCTGATTTGTTGGGTGAACCATAACCGATGGTTGTTGAAATTTTTATAATTGAAGGTTTGTCTGTAATTAATTTTGCTTTTTCGATAGCTTCAGTTATTCCTTTAACATCATGATTCCCATCTTCAACATGTTGTATATGCCATCCATAAGCTTCGTATCTTTTTAAAACATCTTCGGTGAAAGAAACGTCGGTTCGCCCATCAATTGTAATTTGATTATCGTCATAGAGTGCAATTAATTTTCCAAGCTTAAGATGACCAGCTAACGAGCAGGCCTCTGATGCGATACCTTCTTGATTACAGCCGTCACCCATTATTACGTAAGTATAGTGATCAACGATATTGCAATCAGGCTTATTAAATTTGGCTGCTAAGTGAGTTTCAGCTATTGCTAGACCAACTGCATTCGAAATTCCTGCTCCGAGAGGCCCAGCTGTAACTTCAACACCTTCAGTTTCAAATGTTTCTGGATGTCCAGGAGTTTTTGATCCCCATTGTCTAAATTCTTTAATATCTTCTATAGATACTGATTTGTATCCTGTTAAATGAAGCAAAGAATATAACAGCATGCAGCCATGACCAGCTGATAATACGAAACGGTCTCTATTGAACCATTTTGGGTTATTGGGATTGTGATTAAGTATGTTTTGCCATAATGCATAACCCATAGGAGCACACCCCATTGGCAATCCAGGATGTCCACTATTAGATTTATTTACTGCATCTACAGCAAGCATTCTTATACTATTTACACAAAGTGATTCTAATGAAATAGATGCAGCGACCATTGTTTTAAAATAAGTTAAGTTGGAAATACAGAATTGGTAATCTTTAATTCATTTTGCTGAAAGCAAGGCAAACATTGTGACCACCAAAGCCGAAAGAATTAGAAAGAGCAACTCCTACTTGAGCTTCTCTTGCATTATTTGGTACATAATCAAGATCACATTCAGGATCTGGATTGACGTAGTTAATTGTAGGAGGGATAAAATTATGTGTCAAAGAAAGTATACAAGCTACAGCTTCTATACCTCCTGAGCCTCCCAGGAGATGACCAGTCATCGACTTAGTAGAGCTTACAGGAATGAGGTAAGATCTGTCTTTAAAAATAGATTTAATTGCAGAAGTTTCATTTTTATCATTAGCTGATGTACTTGTTCCATGAGCATTTATGTAATCAACTTTTTCGAGGCTAAGAGAAGCGTCTTCAATTGCTAAATTGATAGCTTTGGCCCCTCCAACCCCGCCAGGAGATGGAGCAGTAATATGATGCGCATCACATGTTGTTCCATATCCAATTATTTCTGCATAAATTCTCGCATTTCTTTTTTGTGCATTTTCTAAAGTTTCTAAAACAAGAATTCCAGATCCCTCTCCAATAACAAATCCATCTCTTTCCGCATCGAAAGGTCTGCTTGCAGTTAGAGGGCTTTCATTTCTGAAAGAAAGAGCTTTGGCGCTAGCAAAACCAGCTACTCCAAGTGGCGTAATACTTGCTTCTGCTCCTCCACAGACCATTGCATCTGCCTTTCCAAGTTGGAGTAATCTAAAAGAATCACCAATTGCATTTGAACCAGCAGCGCAAGCGGTTGAAACTGCGGAACTTGGTCCTTTTGCACCCAAAGCTATGGCAGCCAATCCAGTTGCCATGTTTGGAATCATCATTGGGACTGTAAATGGACTTACTCTTTTGGGACCTTTATGACTCAATGTTTGAGCTTGACTTTCCATAGTCAGTAAGCCTCCAACACCAGAACCAATAATCACTCCAATTCTTGATGCATTAGCTTCGGTAATTTCAAGTCCAGAATCATTAAAGGCTTGCTTTGCAGCAATAACTCCAAACTGGGAAAAACGATCCCATCTTTTGGATTCTTTAGCTTCAATAAAGTTTTCAGATTGAAGATTTTTTACTTCTGCAGCAAATTTGCAAGGATGTTGTTCAGGATCAAAGAGAGTAATACCTGAAACACCATTAGTTCCTGTTTGAAGACCGACTAAATATTCATCAATGTTATTACCAATTGGAGTTACTGCTCCGATACCAGTAATAACTACTCGATGGAAATTTGGCATTCTTTATTAACCTTTTTTTTCTTCGATGAATTTTACTGCATCGCCAACAGTTGCTATTCCTTCAGCTGCTTCATCAGGAATTTCAATATCAAATGCTTCTTCTAAAGCCATTACGAGTTCAACGGTATCTAGAGAATCGGCACCTAAATCATTTTGGAAATTTGAATCTGATTTCACTTCTCCTGATTCAACGCTTAATTGTTCTGAAACAATAGAACAAACTTTTTCGAGGATTTCTTGTGACATAATTTATGAAAAATTACTAATTATCTATATGATTTTATGCCCTAGAGTTAACAAGAGTGAAGCATATCTTAATTTTTTTAATTTCTTTGTAAGACAATAGTATTATAAAACGAGGTTCAAAAGACAATTTTTACATGTCACACGCAGTTAAAATTTATGACACTTGCATTGGATGTACCCAATGTGTAAGGGCTTGCCCACTTGATGTTTTAGAGATGGTTCCCTGGGATGGCTGTAAAGCTGGCCAAATAGCTTCATCTCCTAGAACAGAAGATTGTGTAGGTTGCAAAAGATGTGAAACGGCATGTCCAACAGACTTCTTAAGTATTCGTGTTTATTTAGGAGATGAAACTTCTAGGAGTATGGGCTTAGCATATTAATTTTTTATAGTGCAGTTTTAAGAGAGTCCATGTTTTAATAAATACGCATTTTATTTCAATATAATTGAAAAAAAAATTCGTATGTGTGGAATAGTAGCTGTAACTGGATATAAAAAGGCTTTACCATTATTAATGAATGGTTTAGAAAAACTTGAATATAGAGGTTATGATTCTGCGGGTATTGCAATTATAAATTCTGAAACAAATTGTATTTCTTGTAATAAAGCAGAAGGAAAACTGAAAAATTTGAAAAGTAATCTTAATGATCATAATATTCCTGGAACTGTAGGTATTGGTCATACTCGATGGGCAACTCATGGAAAGCCTGAGGTTAAAAATGCACATCCTCATACCGATAGCTCAGGAACCATAGCAGTTGTTCAAAATGGCATCATCGAAAATTTCCAAGATTTAAAAAATAAATTAGAGGAAGAGGGTATTATTTTTAATTCTGATACTGATACCGAGGTAATTCCCCATCTCATTCAAAGAGAGTTAAATACATTAAGTAAACTTAATCTTGAGAATAATGGTTCAACATTATTAATAGCTGTGAGAAATGTAATATCTGATTTAGAGGGATCTTATGCTTTGGCAGTTTTATGGGCTGGTGCTCCAACCTCTTTGGTAGTTGCAAGAAGACAAGCGCCCTTGATTATTGGTTTGGGTGAAGGAGAATTTATTTGTGCTAGTGATACTCCAGCTATTGCAAACTTTACTAATATTATTCTGCCTATGGAGGATGAAGAAATAGCTTTATTAACTCCGCTTGGAATTGAAATATATGATTCAAACAACGAGAGACAATACCGAAATCCAGTTTCTTTAAAAGTCTCAGAGCAAATAATGGATAAGATGAATTTCAAACACTATATGCTAAAAGAGATATATGATCAGCCTGAAACAGCACAAAACTGGTTGGATAATTATTTAATTAAAAACTTAGATAATGACCAATATCAAATCAACTATCCTTTTGATACAGAGTTTTTTGAATCAATTGAAAGAATTGAAATTATTGCTTGTGGCACAAGTAAACATGCTGCAATGGTGGGCAGCTTTTTATTAGAACAGTTTTCAGGTATTCCTACAAATGTCTTCTATGCAAGCGAATTTCGATATTCACCACCTCCACTATTGCCAAATACATTAACTATCGGAGTCACTCAATCTGGTGAAACTGCTGATACAATTGCGGCTATCGATATGGAAATTAAAAGACGTTCTTCAATTGAAGATAAAAAATTTCAACCCAATCTTATTGCAATAACAAATAGAAAAGAGAGTTCCATAGGAAGGCAGGTTTCAAATATAATTGATATCTGTGCAGGAATAGAAGTTGGAGTTGCAGCAACAAAAACTTTTTTTGCTCAATTACTTTCTTTTTATGGATTAGCCATAAAATTTGCTCAAATTAAAGGAAATCAAAGTCCTGCTGAAATAGGTAAATTAATAAATGAACTTAAAGAACTTCCACCATTACTGGAAGATCTCTTAGAGAAACATAATAAATCTTCAGAAAAACTTGCACATGACTTTTTTAATATTAAAGATGTTATTTTTTTAGGAAGAGGAATAAATTATCCAATTGCTCTCGAAGGCGCGTTAAAACTTAAAGAAATTAGTTACATACATGCAGCTGGATATCCTGCTGGTGAAATGAAACATGGTCCAATAGCTTTATTAGATAAAAAAGTACCTGTAATTTCAATTGCCTCCCCTGGTGAGGTTTTTGATAAAGTTATAAGCAATGCTCAAGAAGCAAAAGCTAGAGATTCATATTTGATTGGGATTGCTCCTGAATGTAATGGAACAGAAATCTTTGATTATTTAATGAAAGTACCCACCTCAAATGAATGGATTTCACCTCTGGTTAATATAGTCCCTTTACAATTATTGAGTTACCATATTGCAGCTCATAGAGGCCTTGACGTGGATCAACCAAGAAATTTAGCTAAAAGTGTAACTGTGGAATGATTAGTTTTTTACAAATTTTTATTTTTTTAAATTTATAGCTCTAAAAGTCCATTAGGAGGATTGATGATTAAAAAATTATTTTTTATATCTACTAATGGAACTATTTCTTTGACAAAAGGTATAAGAACTTTTTTTTGATTGTTAAATAGTTCAATAATAAGCAAATTATTTTTCTCATTTTCTAAATTAATAACTTTTCCAATTAGTTTTAGTTCATCATTTTCTAAAGTCTTAACCTCCAGATTTATAAGTTCCAACAAGTGGAATTCTTCCTTTTTTAATTTTGGTAGCTTATCAGTTTTTACGAGAATTTTAAAATTTTTAAATTGCTCTGCATGACTTCTTGTATTTATTCCTTGGAGCTTAACTATAAAAATTTCTTTACCCGGCTGTTTGAAACCAGATAAAAGTTCAATTTTAGAGGGAGGTTCATTCTCTTTTTGTAACCATCTCATTCCTGGCTTTAAAAATCTTTCTTCAAAATCACTTAGAGATTTAACTCTTACCTGTCCATTAATTCCATGACAGGATGTTATTAGTCCAACAATCAACCATTCATTCTTATTTATCATATATTGTATTAGTAAGAGTATTTTATGAATTTATCTATTAAACCCATACTTCCAGGTTCTTTTGTTGTTGTAAAAGACACTAACTCTATATATAGAGGATATAAAGGATTTGTACAGAGAGTTACAAATAAAAGAGCAGCTGTTCTTTTTGAAGGGGGCAATTGGGATAAACTCATAACTTTTCAGCTAAAGAATTTAGAAATTGCATAAATATTAAATTTTACCCATAGTAATAAATTTTTCTATCAAAACTCTAGCTGCATTTGTTTCTGCTTGTTTATGAGATTTGCCATATGCAGATGATTTTTTTAATCCTTCGATAAATATATCGCAAGAAAATCTCTTGGGATCCCCATTTTTCTTTGAGACTTCAATTATTTCATAAACTGGCAAATCAAAACCTTTACTTTGACACCATTCTTGCAATACTGTCTTAGATTTGAATTTATATGGAGCTTTTAAAAATATTTCTGAATCTTCCTCCCAAATATCATCTAACCATAGATTTACTTCCTGAATTGAATCAAAGCACTTGTAAACAGCACCGATTAAAGCTTCTGTAGCTTCACCAATTATAGTATTTTTTGAATTTTCATCACCAAGAGCTTTAGGTCCTTTAATTATTAATTTCTCTATACCAATTTCTCCCCCTAATTTAGTTAACCATTGATCACTTACAATTTGTGCTCTTAGCTCTGATCTTTCTCCTACACTCATTTGAGGATATTTTTTTTCAATAAAATTAGAAGCAGCTAATCTAAGTACAGCATCTCCGAAAAATTCCAGTTTTTCGTAATTTATTATTTTGTCCTCTGAGGAATGGATAAATGCTTTATTAAAATTTTGAATCATTGAAATATTTTGTGTTCTAATTATTTCAGAAAATCTTTTTGATTTAATATTTAAAGACTTTAAAAAAGTAGTTATTTGATTAATTCTCTTTGTGTTAAGTATATTTGTCATCTGATTAGAATAATCAAAAGAATTAGAAAGCAGGTCATAAGCCGGGTTCTGTTCATCTTAATTTAGATGGGCAATCATCTATCTAGGACTGGAATTACTTCACAGTCTCAAGCGGCGCTTAATAGTAGATTGTCTAATGGTCATAAATCTACTAAGCCTTGCTCCCAGCCGGGGTTTACCTAGCCAACACTTCTCAATGTTGCTGGTGCGCTCTTACCGCACCCTTGCACCCTTGCCATACATGAAGTATTAGGCGGTATGTTTCTGTGGCACTATCCTCACGGTTACCCGCACTGGGAATTACCCAGCAAGCTTGACCATATGGGAGCCCGGACTTTCCTCAAAAAAGTTTTATTTTGGAAACAAAATAAAACTTTTTTGCGATTGCCTCTCCTGCTTTCATTTAGCATAATGCTTAATACTCCAAAAATCATCTATTGGGGCTGTAGCTCAGCAGGATAGAGCAACGGTTTCCTAAACCGTAGGTCGTGGGTTCGAATCCCGCCAGTCCCGTAAAAATAAAAAACTATATGTAGTATGTGTGCAAATTTGCTACTCTCTAGCTAGCGTATAAATAGTAATAAATCTTTTATGGCTAAGTTGCATGATATGCGTTTAAAGCTCTTAATTCAACAAGAGCATGAACGCATTTCTAAATCCCAACCTAATGATTTAGATCTTTCTATAGTTCAAGCAAGATGCCTGTGTTGGCTTGCTTTATTGGCGGAAGCTCACGAAGACCAAGCAAATGATGCTGAAAAAAGAGGAGATGCTGAGCAAGCAATGGGATGGTTTGCTGATTCTATGAGACTAAGAGATGTTATTAATTTGGTTACTAGTATTGAGATACCTTTGCCAGATAGTCCGGATTCACTTGATGAAAATGACGAATTATTGGATGGTCCGACAATTTTGCCTAAATAGTGAGATGATATAAGAAGAATTATATTTTCTTTTGCCTGAAGAACCATGTCAATGCTCTGACTGTCAGAGATTTTATAAGGAGCATGATCGACTTATTAGGGAATTTCCTACTTTTAAGCAGCAACAAGAATTGAATTGGGCATCTATTCAATCGTTCAGAACACTTTGTATCAAAGTTACTCATGAGTTGCAGAGTGAATTATCTCAAAGAGAATCAAATAAAGATATCAGTCCCGAACAAAAACATATTTCTGATATAGAAATTACTGAAGCTTTAGATGAACTTGAAAGTGTTAATGCCTATTTATATTCAATTGAAGCATTAATGGAAAGAATATTGGATACAAAAATTTCAAACAATATTGAATCAAAATTTAAGGAAATTGCTAATGAATTAGCTCCAGATCCATTAAATATTGATCGATTAATTTTGAATAGATTATTTCATCAAACCCCAGATTCACCAGATAAGAAAAATATTAATTAGTTAATTCTTCGACATCACAAGTAATTTCTACAGGCATTGGAAATACCTTCCAAATAGATTTGCAGTATTCTCTAATAGATCTATCTGAAGAAAAATATCCTGACCTAGCAGTATTTAATAATGCCATTTTGTTCCAGGATTTTTTATTATTCCAGCAGTTACTGACTTCATCCTGTTTATTTAAGTAGTCTTCAAAGTCAGCCATAACAAAAAATGGGTCATATCCAGTTAAGCTATTTAGTAAAGGTTTAAATAATTCTTTATCCCCATTACTAAAGTGCCCAATTTCGATTAGGCGTATTACCTCTTTAAGCTCTGGGCATTGATCAATAAAAGTTTTTGGGGAGTAATTATTATTTTTTAAATCCATAATTTCGCTTTCAGTTTTACCAAAAAGAAAGAAATTCTCTTTTTTTACAAGATCTCTTAATTCCACATTAGCTCCATCTAAGGTTCCAATAGTTAAAGCTCCATTCATAGCAAACTTCATATTTCCAGTTCCAGAGGCTTCTTTACCAGCAGTTGAAATTTGTTCTGAAAGATCCGTTGCGGGATAAACTATTTCACCAAGTTTTACGTTGTAATCTGGTAGAAATACAACCCTTAATAAACCATCCATATCTGGATCAGAATTAACTACGTCAGCAATACCATTAATGAATCGAATCATTAGCTTTGCCATAAAGTAACCTGGCGCAGCTTTACCTCCAAATATTATTGTTCTTGGGACTTCATACTTATTTTTACCATTTTTGATTCTTAGATATTGAGCAATAATTTGTAGTGCGTTTAAATGTTGTCTTTTATATTGATGAATTCTTTTTACCTGAACATCAAATAAACTTGATGGGTCTACGAGTATTCCAGTTTTCGAATGGATAAAACTAGCTAATTTTCTTTTGCCATTTAATTTGGTTTCCTCAAATTTTTGTAAAAAATTGTTGTCATCTTTTTTTTCTTCTAACTTCTTAAGAAGTTCCATATTTGTTATCCAATTAGGACCAACTTCTTCTTCAAGAAGGTTAGATAAAGATGGATTAGATAGTGCAACCCATCTTCTTGGAGTAACCCCGTTAGTTACATTTGTAAATTTTTCAGGCCATAGAGCTGCGAATTCTGGAAGAAGTTGTCTTTTAATTAGATCTGAGTGAAGAGCTGCGACACCATTTATATGATGCGCCCCGATTGTAGCTAAGTGAGCCATACGAACTGATTTTGAGCCTTCTTCATCAATTATTGAGAGTTTTTGAAGGATTTTGTCATCACCTGGATAACGTAGTCTTAATTGTTGTAGGAATCTCCAATTAATTTCATAAATAATTTCTAGATGACGAGGAAGAAGATCATTAAATAAACTTAAATCCCATTTTTCTAAAGCTTCTGGTAGTAATGTGTGGTTGGTATAAGCAACTGAGGAAGTTGTTATATTCCAGGCTTTATCCCAACCTATTTGATATTGGTCAATTAGAAGTCTCATTAATTCTGCAACTGCAATAGCAGGATGAGTATCGTTTAATTGGACTGTCCAATGCTCAGGGAATTCTGTTATTGGTATTGATCTTTTTTCAAGGCTTCTAAGCATATCCTGAAGAGAACAACTTACAAAAAAGTGTTGTTGTTTGAGTCTTAATCTTCTGCCTTCGTCAGTTCCATCATTTGGATACAGAACTTTTGAAAGAGTTTCAGATGCAACTTTTTCTTCTACTGCTCCATAGTAATCACCAATATTGAAAGCATAAAAATCAAAACTTTCTGTTGCATCAGCTCTCCATAATCTTAATCTGTCACATGTATTTACTCTGTATCCTAAGACTGGAACATCATGGGGAACACCTATTGCATGTTCAGAAGGTATCCATCTTGATCTGTAATTTCCTTTGTCGTCTCTATAACTTTCAGTTCTTCCTCCAAAACCAACAAAACATGATTCATCAGGTTGTGGGAGTTCCCAAGGCCATCCACCTTTTAGCCATTTGTCAGTAACTTCAACTTGCCATCCATCTCTAATTAATTGATTAAATATGCCAAATTCGTAGCGAATACCATAACCAACTGCTGGTACTTGTAGAGATGCTAATGATTCCATATAACATGCCGCAAGTCGGCCAAGACCACCATTACCTAATCCAGGCTCCTCCTCTACTTCAAGGATTGTTGATAAAGATTCAATACCAAATCTTTTTAAAGCATCTTCTGCCTCTTGAGTTATGCCTAGATTAAGAAGGTTATTACTTAATTGAGGTCCTATTAAGAATTCTGCTGATAAGTAAGCTACAGTTTTTTGTGGTTTTTTTCTTATTAATTCTTGGCTGGCTAAATACCTTGTCATTAGCCTATCTTTAACTGCGTAACTCAAGGCCATATACAAATCGTGAGGACTTGCAGAAGTTGCTAACTTTCCAAGAGTGTAGAAAAGATGAGCTGTCATTCCTTGAAAAACAGCATCTGAATCCATGCCAGCTTTCTCAGGATCTAAATAGCAGCCAGGTGTAGGCAAGCGTAGATCGAAGGGTTCGTTGGAATTCATTGGATTAGCCATATATCAGACAATAGCCATTTTTTTGAAAATTTCTTTGTTGTAACTTCAGATCCACACTTGTTGAGTATTTTTGCTTTTTTCTTACATATTTCTTAAAGTGGGCCCTCTATAAACTATCTTCCAATTAGATAGTTTATTTTTTCTCTCATTTCATATGTATTCTTTACTTGCTGAATTAAGTGCACATGATTTAGAAGTTGCTGAAACTTTGATAGGAGTTATAAGGTTTCTCCTGATATTTTTAGCTGCAAGAGCATTAGCAGAAGTATTAGTAAGGCTAAGTTTACCAACGATAGTTGGTGAGCTGCTCGCAGGGGTTGTAATAGGGGCATCAGGATTCCATTTGTTGATACCGCCCTCGGCAGGAACCGAACTAAATGAAGGACTTGTAAATGTTATTAGCTCGTTGGCGTCAATCCCCCCAGAAGCAGTACCTGAAGTTTATTTCGAAAGTTTTCCATCCCTCCAAGCAGTAGCAACTCTCGGCTTATATGCTCTTTTATTTTTAACAGGATTAGAAAGTGAGTTAGAGGAATTAGTAGCTGTAGGAGCTCAAGCTTTTACAGTTGCTATGGCTGGTGTAATTTTACCTTTTGCCTTTGGAACTCTCGGATTAATGTTTATTTTCCAGGTAGATCTAATTCCAGCAGTTTTTGCTGGAGCATCTATGACAGCAACAAGTATAGGAATTACTGCTAGTGTTTTTGGTGAGTTGGGATATTTAAAAACCAGAGAGGGACAGATTGTTATTGGTGCAGCAGTACTAGACGATATTTTGGGAATTGTAATTTTGGCTGTTGTTGTGGCTCTTGCTGCAGGAGGTACTTTAGAAATTGCTCCTATTGTTAAATTAGTTGCTGCAGCTGTAGTATTTGTTATTGCTGCTATCGCATTAAGTAGAACAGCAGCCCCAGGGTTTGATTGGTTATTAGATAGATTAAAGGCTCCTGGAGCCGTAGTGGTAGCTTCTTTTGTGATACTTGTGCTGTGTTGTTTTGTCGCAACAGCTATTGGATTGGAAGCAGCTTTAGGTGCTTTTGCAGCAGGACTAATTCTTAGTAGTTCTAAAAATAATCACGCAATCCAACAATCCGTTTTACCTTTAGTATCCTTATTCGCAACTATTTTCTTCGTATTAGTAGGAGCTGGAATGGATTTATCAGTTATCAATCCACTTGATCCAACAAGTAGGTCAGCTCTTGTAGTTGCAGGATTTTTATTAGTTGTAGCAATTATTGGAAAAATTGCTGCAGGATGGGTATTTTCGAGTGATAAACCTACTAATAGATTAGTTGTAGGTTTGGGCATGATGCCTAGAGGAGAGGTTGGTTTGATTTTCCTTGGGCTAGGAACAAGCGCTAAGTTGTTAACTCCTTCTCTTGAAGCAGCTATTTTATTAATGGTTATAGGAACTACATTTCTTGCACCTGTTCTCTTGAGAATTGTTCTAAAAGATAAGCCACCAAATGATGGCAATAAAATTTCAGATGATGTTGCAGCTGATCCTGTAGGTCTTCTTTAGGAAATAATTTTATTAGTATTAACTAATATAGTATTTTCATTAAATGGAAAAATCAGCTCTGATAGATAGCGATGTAAATTATGACTGGAATTTTTTAAATTACCCAATACATACTATTTCTGCTAAGCCTGAGCAAACATCAAAAGAATGTGCAATTTTATTAATTCATGGTTTTGGGGCATCTACGGATCACTGGAGATTCAATATCCCTATTTTGAGTAGCAAATATGAAGTTCATGCGATGGATCTTCTCGGTTTTGGAAAAAGTCCTAAGCCCCAAGATGTTGAATACTCAGGATCTTTATGGAAGGATCAGGTTGTTGCTTATGTACAAGAGAAAATAAAAAAACCCACAGTTGTTGTTGGAAATTCATTAGGTGGTTATGCAGCATTAGCAGCTGGTGCAGAATTAAATGATCTAAATGCAGGAGTGATATTACTGAATGCTGCAGGATATTTTAGTGAAGAAAAAACTATCAAAAAGAATATGTTGCAAACTTCAATTGAAACAGTTGCCGGCATATTTTTGAAAAATATTATTCTTCAACGTTTGATTTTTGAAAATATGAGAAATCCAAAAAATATTAAAAAAACTTTGAATCAAGTTTATGTTGATAAAAAAAATGTTGATGATTTTTTAGTTGAGTCAATAAGGAAGCCTTCATTAGATTTCGGAGCTTTTAATGTTTTTAGAAGTGTATTTAACCCGTCAGGTCCTCAGGGATTGCCGTTGGATAAGCTATTCGCAAAACTAAATGCACCATTATTACTTCTTTGGGGAGGGAAAGATCCATGGATGAACACTCCAAAAAAAAGAAATCTATATAAAAAATTTACACCAAAGAATACAAAAGAAATTATTCTTGATGCAGGACATTGCCCTCATGATGAGATACCTGAATTAGTTAATCAGCATATTTTGGATTGGGTTGATTCTCTTTAAGTAATAATCGTGAAGCTTGAATTATCTAATAAGGATCAAGGAATTTTTGTCTTTCAATTAGATAAAAATAATTACATTAAATTTTGTCCTGAAAGAGGAGGCGTTATTACAAATTGGGTTTCGGATGGTAATGAAATCCTTTATTTCGATGAAACAAGATTTATGGACAAGACAAAAAGTATTAGAGGAGGTATTCCAATCTTGTTTCCAATTTGTGGGAATCTTAATACCTCTAGTTCAGTATTTGGAAATGGTTATTTGCAATTACCACAACATGGTTTCGCTAGGGATTTGCAATGGCAATACTCCTTCCATGAAAATGAAAAATTTTTATGCTTATTCTTAAATGCATCTAAACAAACCAAAAAATATTATCCTTTTGATTTCGAACTAAAAATAGAAGTTATTTTAAAAATTAACTTTTTAGAATTTGAAATTACAATCCAGAACAAAACAGATTTTGCTATGCCTATAAATTTTGGTTTGCATCCTTATTTTAATGTTTCAGATTTCAAAAATTTAGAGTTTGTTGATAATCCACTTAATTGTCAGGATCAAGAAAGAAATACTATAAGTAATACTTTGGATGAATTAAACAAAATTAATTTAGGAGTTGATCTTCTTATGTATACTTCCGGTAGAAGCTCTTTTAGAGATAAGATTTTTAAAAGAGAGGTAACTTTAAATCATCCATATCCTTTTGATTTAGGCGTTATTTGGAGTGATCCTCCAAGAAGAATGATATGTCTCGAACCTTGGACTAGTCCCCGTAATTCTTTTGTTGATGGATTCAGAAACATTATGATTCCTTCAAATGATAGTAAAAGGTTAAATGCTTCAATACAAATAAAATCACTTAAGTAATTTTGCAATACTTATGAAATTTGTCGTTATAGATGATGATCCCACAGGCTCTCAAACTGTTCACGATTGCTTATTACTGCTTAAGTGGGACTGCTCAACTTTAGTCAAAGGTTTTGAATCTAAATCTAATTTATTTTTTATTTTGGCTAACACAAGGTCACTATCAGAAAATGATGCGAAATTAACAATAGAGGAAATTTGCAAAAATCTTAAGACTGTAATTACTTCTCAAGCCTATGAAGAAGAAATTATTTTTATAAGTAGAGGAGACTCTACTCTTCGAGGACATAACTTTTTAGAGCCAATTGCTCTAAATAGTTGCTTAGGTCCTTTCGATGCTACTTTTCATATTCCAGCTTTCATTGAGGGTAAAAGATTAACAATTAATGGATCTCATTTTGTTGATAAAACTCCTATTAGTGAAACAATTTTTGCAACAGATAAAATTTTTGGATATGAGACAAGTAATGTCAAGAGTCTTTTATTTCAGCAGAGTAAATCGCAAATAAATTTTGAAGATATTCAAAATCTCTTATTGTCAGATATCGAAATGCTAAATGATAAAGAAAATAATATTGTTTTTAACACACTAAAGAACTTGAAGAATAATAAACATGTAGTTGTAGATGTAGAAAATTATTCTCAACTAAAAAAATTTTCTTTAGTAATTAAAAAATTAATTAAACAAAAAAAATTCCTTTTTCGAACTGCAGCAAGTTTTATAAGTTCAATTTCTGAAAAAAAAAGTGTCTCACAGAGTGAAATATTTTTCTCTAATTTAAGAACAAGAAAGAAAGAAAAGAGTTTTCTTCCAGGACTGATAATTGTTGGATCTTATGTAGAACTTTCAACAATACAATTGAATAATTTATTAGAGATAAGTAATTGCAATCCAATTGAATTAGATGTTTTTGAATTCTTTAAAATTAATTCATCAGATAATAATCAGAAGCGAAGGAATTTTTTTAAAAATAAATTGTTGAAAGAAATTAGATTTTCTTTTGAGAAAGGAAAAACTCCTGTTTTGTTTACTTCAAGAAAATTTATGTCTTTAGATGCTTCTGAACTATTTAATTTTTATAATTTACTTGCTTGTTTTATTGCTGAATTAGTCGCAGATTTGAAGTATGAAATAGGATATTTGATTTCAAAAGGTGGAATAACAACAAATTTGATTCTTAGTAAAGGGCTTAATGCAGATTATGTTTATCTTGAAGGACAGATTTTAACTGGCATTTCAGTGGTGACTTACAATCTAAAAAATGGCGCAAAACTTCCAATTGTTACTCATCCTGGAAACATTGGCACTAAAGATTCACTGGTTAATATTTGGAAAGTTTTTGAAAATAAAAATAATTTTTAAAATTAGAAATTTGAGATAATTTCTTCAGCAAAACTGCTGCAGGATAAGGGTTCTACTTTTGGTACCATTAAGCGTGCTAGATCATAAGTGACTTTTTTTTGCTCTATTGCCTTACTTAAACCATTAGTAATTAAGTTAGCTGCCTCATCCCAACCAAAATATTCAAGCATCATTACACCACTAAGAATTACTGAGCCTGGATTAATCTTATTTAAGCCTGCATGTTTTGGCGCAGTACCGTGCGTAGCTTCGAAAATTGCTGCATTATCTCCAATATTTGCGCCAGGAGCCATACCTAGACCACCAACAATTGCTGCAGCTGCATCAGAAACATAGTCTCCATTGAGATTTAAGGTTGCAAGAATTGAATATTCTTGAGGTCTAGTTTGAATTTGTTGAAATATACTATCAGCTATCCGATCATCAACAAGAATAAGTTTTTTCCATTTTCCATTTCCATGAGAATTTGATATTGATGCAATAACTTCTTTAATTTCTTCGCAAATGAATGCTTTTTTGTTATTTGTAAGCTTGTCAAAACCTGGTTCAATTTTTCGAGCATTATTTTCAATTGTAATTTCTGGATTTTTCTGAATATTATCTAAAATCCAGCTTTCTCTTTCTGTAATGCAATCATCTCTAAATTCATTTACTGCTAATTCATATCCCCAATCTCTAAATGCACCTTCTGTATACTTCATAATATTCCCTTTATGTACAAGAGTCACATGCCTTTTATCTCCTGATAATCTTTTGGCATGTTCAATAGCTTTTCTAATATGCCTTTGGCTACCAGATTTACTCACTGGTTTTATTCCAATACCTGATCCATTAGGTATAGATCTATTTTTTAAATTTTTACTTTTTGGTATGACAACGTTATTTAAGTGATTAATTAATTCAAGACAATTATTATCCTCCGCTTCCCATTCAATTCCCATATAGATATCTTCAGTATTTTCTCTATAAACAATAACGTCTAAATTTTGGGGATTTTTGTGAGGGCTTGGAGTTCCTGAATAATATTTGCATGGTCTAACACAGCTGTATAAATCAAATATTTGCCTTAATGCAACATTAAGAGATCTAATGCCTCCACCGATGGGAGTCGTTAAAGGACCTTTAATGGCTACACCAAAGTGTTTGATTGCTTCAATAGTATCTTGAGGGAGGTAGTTATATGTTCCATAAAGTTCACAAGCTTCATCGCCTGCATAGACTTTAAACCAATTAATTTTTCTTTCATCTCCATAGCTTTTTTTAATAGCTGAATCAAGAACGATTTGAGTTGCAGGCCAAATATCAACTCCAGTACCATCACCCCTAATAAATGGGACAATTGGATTATTAGGAACATTAGGTTTGCCTTGATTAAAAGTTATTATCTCTCCTTCATTAGGTAAACTTAATTTTTCAAATTTTGGCATAGCATAGAATTAATAAAAGATAACTCATTGAAGTTCCTCGTATTGTAATTTGCGATGAGTTATTTTCTTTAAAACCTAGAAATTTATTATTCAAATGTGAATAGAGAATAGTTTATTGATCAGCATTTCAACATCTTTATTAAAAGAAAAAGTAGTTAATAAGCAAGTTAAAGGAAATTATGTCATTTTCAAAAAAATACTCAGCTACTTATGAATGCGAGTTCAAATGTAAGTAATGTTGAAATAGCTAATAAAATTGCTTCCACTGCAGCTTTGTTTCGGAAATATTTTCCAGATGCAAGCGTAAACTTTAGTCCCTGGGACAATTCAAATAATGAATCCATGCAAGATACTATTGATTTTGCTTTCCATTTCCCTGGTTGGAGTCCCCTTATTGAATGTAGAGCAATACTCCTACAATTAAGAATTGAAAATGATAATAATCGCAGAGTTCCGAAATTGTTAGGAATAATAATGCGAGGTATGATTGTTCCCTCCGAGAGATGGAGAGTGGCTACCATCGGTGATTGGGAAATGACTGGTACTCATTTACCGCAAAAGGAACAAAAAGATAACCTTTTTTTGGTTTGTAAAGAACTTTATAAGCTATTCTCTACAACATCCGCTGGTAACAAAAATTAGCTGTTTTATGTATTTTCCTTGTAGATTAAATAAACTTACAAAAATAATTCAAAATATATGGCAGTTGCTCTTGCAGGACAATTAAGAGAAGGGACAAAAAAATCCCATACTATGGCAGAAAATACTGGCTTTGTAGCTTGTTTTTTAAAAGGAGTTGTTGAAAAAAAATCTTATAGAAAATTAATTAGTGATTTATATTTTGTTTATGAAGCTATGGAAGAAGAAATTGAAAGACTGGTCAATGAGGAACATCCCGTAATAAAACCTATAGGTTTTAAATCATTATTCAGGAAAGAAACTCTTGTAAATGATCTTAAATTTTATTTTGGTGAAAACTGGAAGAATGAAATTAATATTTCTCACTCAGCAAAAGAATATGTTGAAAGAATCCGAGAGGTCGCTAAAAATTCACCAGAGCTCTTAGTTGGTCACCACTATACTCGCTATATAGGAGATTTATCTGGGGGGCAAATCTTAAAAAGGATCGCTAAAAAAGCATTAAATTTGCAGGGAAATGATGGTTTAAATTTTTATGAGTTTGAGTTAATTGCTGATGAAAAGAAATTTAAGGAAGAATATTCCCTTACTTTGAATCAACTTCCAATAAATCAAACGATGGCTGATCAAATTATTGATGAAGCTAATCAAGCTTTTACTTACAATATGAAAATGTTTAAGGAGCTTGAAGGTAACTTGATTGCTGTTTTAGGCAAGATTGTATTCAATTACATTACAAAAAAAGTTAGGAAAGGAAGTACCGAGACCTAATATTTATGTTTGATTCATTAGTTGATTTCCTTAAAACCAATATTGATGAATTAAATGGACATGAAGTACGAATATCTAGTGAATTCAAAGAACATCACAATGAAGACTCACAATATATTATTAAAAATTGGCTTTTTTCATCTCCCGAATATAGAAAGTGGCGAATAACAAGATTAGATGGTGGCAAAAAACTGCAAGTGTTTAATACGGTCGCATATCCTAATTTTGATAGTGAATTGCCTATTTTAGGAGCTGATATTTTATGGTTTGGAACTTCTCAAAAGTTATTAGCAATACTTGATTATCAACCTTTAATTCAAGAAAGCAGATATCTTGAAAAATATTGTTCAAGTTTAGGTAGTATTAAGAAAAAATATTCTGCATTTGATAATAATAAAATGAAGAATATATATGATTCAAAAAAGTATTTTTCCCCATGGGTGATTATATGTAGGGGAAATAAATTAAATCTTGATAGAGATTTAAATAATATATTCCATTTATTTGTAAATAATTATTTGAACATCTATAAATCGAATCCTGTTAATCAATTTTTAAATGCAGAAGAAATAAAGATTAATCAAATTAAATATGATAAGTACAGTTTTGAAAAAGACCCAGCAGATAAATTGTTTAAATCTTTTTTTGGAGAAAAATGGACAAAAAAATTTATCAATAAATTTCTGTTTACATTAAACAATGAGATTATTCATTGAATGTTGATACAAGATACTATTTTTTACAGGCCAGATTGGAGATGGCATAATTTTTTAAAATATTTAACAAATAATTTACGTAAATATAACTGTTTAGAAAAAACAATACCCTCGGAATATTCTTATAAAGATTCAAATTATGGTTCAAAAAAATCAAAAAAAAATGTGAATCTATCTACTTGGGGTGTAACGCATAACAAAAGAATTCAATTCGCAAGGGCAGTTTGTATAAATAGTCCAAATTATTCTGTTTTAAATTTTTTAATTATTCCTAATACTATTTATAACGTCCCATTTTTTGGAGTGGATTTTGTTTCTCTACCAAATAGTCATTTACTAGTATTAGATTTTCAGCCTTCATTAAAAATACAAAATCAATACAATAATGAGTTATTAGAAAAACTTATAAAACTCAAAAATAATTGTCATTCATCACTCCCATTAGCTGAAAAAATGTCTGCGGATGTAGCTAGATTTTTTTCTCCAGGAGTAATATGGTCAAAATTACCAAAAGAAGAAAAAAGTGATTTTTTAATTACTAATCAGCTTTATACCTCATTTAAGGAATATCTTGATTTGTATTTGGAAATTCTTTTTGAAAGCAAAGAAGTCAATATTGAACTGCAAAAAGAATTAATAAACGGTCAAAATAATTATTTGAATTATAGAAGAGATAACGATCCAGCAAGACCAATGTTGTCGAGTTTGTTTGGTAAAGAATTTACTGAATCTTTAATTAAAGAAGTTTTATTTACTACTTAAAAGTCTTATAATTCTATTGAAATTCAAATCATATGAAAAAAATTTCTGTTCTTTTTGTATGTTTGGGAAATATTTGTAGGTCCCCTGCAGCAGAGGCTATTTTTATAAGTCTACTAGAAAAGAAAGGATTAACAGATGGCTTTATTGTAGATTCTGCTGGAACTGGGAGTTGGCATATTGGGAAAAAAGCTGACTCTAGGATGAGAATTGCAGCGGAAACAAGAGATATAAATATCTTAAGTAGGGCTCGTCAAATTACTAGCAAAGATTTTGACGAATTTAACTATATTCTTGCGATGGACAACTCAAATTTTAGAAATATTCAAGATCTTAAAAATAGAACAGCTTCAACTGGTTTAGCATCAATTAAAAAAATACAAGATTTTAGATCAGTTTTTAATGAGCAAGAAGTTCCTGACCCATATTTTGGAGGTGATGAGGGCTTCGATTATGTCCTTGATATTTTAGAAGACTCTGTAAAAGGTTTTTTGGAAAGTATTTCTTGAATTTATTTAATTTCAGTCTCTTTAGGAATCTTGTCATAATAAAGATCAATAATTTTATCCACTACCTCATTAATTGAATATCCATCCGTAATAATTTCTATTGCGTCATTCGCTTTTATTAGAGGTGAAATTTCTCTATTAGAATCTTCAAAATCTCTTTTCTTTATAAGTTCTTTTAATGTATGAATGTCTATTTCTTGCGAGTCTTTACTATTTTTATCAGATTTTCTTCTTTTTGCTCTTTCATCGATGCTTGCAGTTAAAAATATTTTAAGTTCTGCATGAGGAAAAACAGTAGTTCCTATATCTCTTCCCTCAGCTACAAGTCCGCCTGATTCTCCAATTTTTCTTTGTTCTTCTACTAAGAATTTTCTTACTTCTTTTATTGAGGAGATTTTTGAAACAATGGAACTTATCTTTTGTGACCTTATTTCTTCAGTAACACAGTAGTTGTTAACATAAACATCCTGATGTGAATTTGTATTCGACTTGAAAACAATAGATATATCTTTAAGAATATTTTGTAATTTATTTTCTTTTTTATAATCAATTCTTTCTTTTAGCATAAGCCAACTCAATGCCCTATACATTGCTCCAGTATCTAAATATAAAAGTTTAAGTTTCTGTGCTATTAACTTTGTTACAGTACTTTTACCTGACCCTGCAGGACCATCAATTGCAATAATCGGCCTTCTTTTCATTAGAAAAACGTGATCAATTAATCTTGTCTCTCCACATCTTATCGCACCGGCCAGTAACGAAATATTATCCTCAAGTCTTGCTTTTTCGAGTGTATGAGGGTGTAAATGTTCTAAATATTCAATTGAAATTTTTTTTGCTGATAGTTTTTTTATTATTTCGTTTAAATTGATCTTTTTTTCTTGTTGAAAATTTTTTTTTGCTTCTAATAACTCACTTGAAAAAAACCTAATCAATTTTCTTTCGTTTTTTGATAAATGCACATTACGTGAACTTAAAGGAATTCCATCAAAATCTCTTTGTGTAGGAACAGATTTAATAGCAACATTTAATTTCTTTCTTAGGACAAGATTTTTTAAAATTAAAAGTTGTTGCCAATCTTTTTCTCCTAAGTAAAGATTTTTTGGCTTGATGAGATTAAGTAATCTAAAAACTACTGTACAAACGCCATCAAAATGTCCAATTCGATTTGATCCACATAATGCAGAAGATAATTCTATTGGAGCTTTAAGGAATTTAATATTTTTATTATTCGGTGGATATATATCTTCATTACTTGGGATGAAGATGGCATCTGCTCCATTTGAAAAGGAGATTTTTATATCATTATCAATTGTTTTAGGGTAATTTTCTAAATCTAACTTGTTATCAAATTGAAGTGGATTAATAAAAATACTTATTAAATTAACATTTGAATTGTCATTTTTTGCTGTTGATATTAGTTTTATATGTCCATTGTGAAGGTTACCCATTGTTGGAATGAAGTTAATTTCACTATTTATATTTTTCCTCCAATTTTCTATTTCTTCAGTTTTCCTTATGATTATTTTCTTCACTTTGTTTTTAAAAAATAAATCTATTTGATAAATAATTACTGGACAAAAGCAATCTTAGGAGGAATATCTATATAGGGAAAGTCTATCATTATTATTTCATGGATTACAAAACATCAGGTGTTGACATAGAAGCTGGGCGAGAATTTGTTTCCGAAATTAAACAGGCAGTTGAAGGAACTCATACATCTAATGTGATTGAAGGTATTGGTGGCTTCGGAGGTTTATTTAGAATACCTATCGATAGTTTTAAAAAACCAGTTCTTGTTTCAGGCACTGATGGTGTTGGAACAAAATTAGAATTAGCCCAAAGTAAAAACTTTCACTTTGAGGTTGGTATTGATTTAGTTGCTATGTGCATGAACGATATCATTACAAGTGGGGCAAAACCTTTATTTTTTCTGGATTATATTGCTACTGGTAAACTTGATAAGAAACAATTATTGAGGGTTGTTCAGGGAATTTCACATGGCTGCGGAGAAAACAACTGTTCATTACTCGGCGGAGAAACTGCCGAAATGCCTGGATTTTATTCAAAAAATAAGTATGATCTTGCAGGATTTTGTGTTGGAATAGTTGATGAGGATAAGCTTATTAATGGTAAAAAAGTATCTGAAAATGATTTAATAATTGCTTTAAAAAGTAATGGAGTTCATAGTAATGGCTTTAGTTTAGTAAGAAAAATTATTCAAAACAATAATCAAATAGATAAAGCATTTGAAAAAGTTTCTCACTTAAATTTTTATGATGAGTTATTGAAACCTACAAAAATTTACAATAATGTAATTAATCAAATTTTATCTGAAAATATAGAAATTAAAGCAATGTCTCATATTACTGGAGGAGGAATTCCAGAAAATTTACCAAGATGTATCCCTTCTGATTTTATTCCATATATCAATACCAGTTCTTGGGAAATCCCTATTTTATTTAAATTCCTTAAAGAGGAAGGATCCATTCCTGAAAAAGATTTTTGGAATACTTTCAATCTTGGAGTGGGATTTTGTTTAATTATTGATAAACAATTTAAGGAAGCGATATTCAGTATCTGTGAAGATCATGACATAGATAGTTGGGTAATTGGAAAGGTAGTTCGAAAAAATAATTCAACAATTAGTAAATTTTTGCCAGAAATTTTAACTTAAATTTTTTTATCTTTTTAAAATGAGTTTTAAAAAATTATTTTTTATACCCAAATGAAAAAGTTAGGTGTAATATAATAAAATTACCGCCGAATTATATCGGAAGTTTAAGTATTAAGATTTAACCTTTTATTCAATGCCCTTTGCAAATAATCAAAGAATTACACGTAGACGTAGTTCAGCTGGCCCTACACCTCCAAAAAGACCGATAGGTAATAATTCTGAATCATTTGGTAGACAGGCTCAAGGCCCAAGACCAACTTTCTTGACATTAAGGGATCATGGGAAAGTTTTTGTAGCTGATCTACCTAATTTATCTGATGGTCAATTAGCGCATATTAGTAAAGAAGCTAATGAAGTTTTAAATAGTTTGGAAAAAAGACTTAGTGATCTTGAAAATGAACCTAATGTTAGTAACCCTGAAAACGATACGCTGATAAAAGCTTCTACCAAAAGAGATGTCACACTGAGGTTTATTAAATCAATAGAAGAAGAACAAGAACATAGAAAAAATAACCCAGCTTTACGAGATGCTGCATCTGAATCGTTACCGAGAACTTTTCTTGAGGTTGCTAGACATAGATTGCCTGGAGCAACTTTTGATTCGCTTCTTCGAGAGGCTCTTGAAGCTTGTGCAGTTGATGAGAGTAAGAGTACTGAAGAAAATCAAATTATTGATGAGCCTAAAGAAACTGTGAAAATTATGGATATACCCTCTTCCAACACTAATGCTTCACTAGTTGTTAGTATCGATCCAGGTGAAGATTCTAAAAATGACTCTATTTGATTCAACACAAGAGTTAATAAGTTTTAAAGATCAAAATAATTCAAAAATTAACCTTACTTCAGAGAAAGATCCCATTTTATGTAATCATTGCAAAAGGACTGCATCAAATGGTGTTAGATGTTTAGGAATGTGTGTAGCAGATAATGATTATTAAAATAATTCAAATTTACATATAAATAATTCGATGGAAATAATTAATAAATCCATTTAATTTTATTTATTAATGTATATGGGGTATTATTTATCAATAATAAAGAAAAGATTATTTTTCTATATCTCAATAAGTAATTGAAACTTTATACCCTTTATTTCAAATTGAAGTTCTTCGAAAACTTCATTATAAAATGCGTAAAAAAATTCAATAAGGCGGCACCCAGATTCGAACTGGGGATAAAGGATTTGCAATCCTCTGCCTTACCACTTGGCCATGCCGCCGGAAAAGATTCGATTGAGTCTTTTTATGATCTTAACAGTAAGGTGTCTCATTCTCTATTATTTATATGCAATGGTCATGGAGAAGATGTAATCGCATCGGAAATAATAAAAAGATTACTAAAAAAAATAAAAAATAAAAATATTGAAGTTTTGCCATTAGTAGGAAATGGAGATGTATTTAATTCCATAAAATCAAAGAATTTTCGTAAAATAGGATATTTAAAAGAGCTGCCTAGTGGAGGTTTTAGTAATCAAAGTCTGAAGGGATTTGTGCTTGATTTCTTTGCAGGATTTTTAATCGATAATTTAAGAAATTTTCTACTTGTAAAACAGAAGTCAAAACATAACTGCAAAATTATCGCAGTAGGCGATTTCTTGCCATTACTTTACGCTTGGAGTTCAGAATGCGAATTTAGTTTTATTGGAACTCCTAAAAGTGACCATACTTGGAATAGTGGACCAGGTTGGGATTTCAGCGATTTTTATCATAAGTTGAAAGGTTCAGAATGGGATCCATGGGAAATGTTTTTAATGCAATCTCCAAGATGTAAAAATTTAATTATGAGAGATAAAATTACAGCTAATAATTTGAATAGAAAAAATATTGATGCAAAATACTTAGGTAATCCAATGATGGATTTTGTTAAGGCAACAAACGAGAAGATATCAAATATTATTTCTTTTAAAAGGATTATTTTGTTAGTTGGAAGTAGATACCCTGAAGCTCTTAAAAATCTTGATAATTTTCTTAATTGTTTGCAAGATTTTGATTTGTCAAAGGATTTGGTAATACTTTTGCCTTTGAGCATTAATGCGAATGTGATTCAAATTCAAAGTTATTTAAATAAATATGGTTTTATAAAACAGAGTAAAGTTAAATTTCTAATTGATGAAGATTCAGTATGGAAAAAGAAAGATCAATATGTAGTGATTGGAAAAGGTAAATTCAATTCATGGGCCAGTTTGGCAGAAGTTGGCTTATCTAATGCAGGAACTGCTACAGAGCAAATTGCTGGCCTTGGAATTCCATCTCTTTCTCTACCGGGACCTGGACCACAATTTACAAAATCATTTGCTAAAAGGCAATCAAGATTATTAGGAGGTAGTGTTTTAGTTTGCAAGAACAAAAAAATTCTTTTAAAACGTTTAAGTTTACTTTTGAAAGGAAAAGTTGATAGGTTAGAACAAGTAAAAATTGGAAAAAAAAGAATGGGTAAATCCGGAGCAAGTAAGAAAATCGTAGATGCTATAAATCTTTATTTGTTATCTTAGTAAATGGCACTAGTTTATTAATTTTTAATTTTTTTATGTATCCAATAAATGATCGGCAATATCTAAAAATTTGTGCAGAGATTGCAAAACTTATGAGTATAAGCTTATCTTCTGCGAAGAAGAAAGTAGAAATTCAAATTGCAAAAGAAGGCTCGAAAACTATTCAAGAAAAAATAAAAGTTGCGCAAAATGTCTTAAAAATTTGTGAAAAAAATGATGGAGATAAATTAAGTTCTTCAAGAATACTTGATAAGCTTATGGAAACTCTTGATGGTGAAGATAATTTTTTAACTGAAGATTGATTCTTAATGTTCAAATATATTTGAAAATTTTAGTATATCTAAATCAGCATGTACAGAAACTGTTTCGAAACATTTTTGAGCTAATTCATATCTATTTTCTCTTTCTAAGATAACTTTTAATTTATGCATCGCTTCAATTAAATATCTAACATCATTTGCTGCATAATCTAATTGATTTTTTGTTAAATCTTCGTTGCTACCCCAATCACTACTTTGAGAGCTTTTGTCCAGTTCTATGCCTAGTAATTCATTTATTAAATCTTTTAAACCGTGTTTATTTGTATAAGTTCTTGCCAATTTACTAGCAATCTTAGTACAAAAAATATTTTTTGTACTAATTTCAAGATTGCATTTTAGAGCTGCTACATCAAATCTTGCATAGTGAAATATTTTAGTAATTTTGTCATCTTCAAGAAGTGATTTTAAATGAGGTGAAGAAGAGGTATTAAGTTCTATTTTTATACAGGATGTTTTACCCATTTCATTACAGATTTGTACTAAACAAAGTCTATCTCTTCCATGAATTAACCCCATTGCTTCGGTATCAATAGCTAGGTAGGATGATTTTTTATAAAGATTGTATAAATCCTTAGTTAAATCGCTATAAAGAAGATCAATATTTTTATTTTCAATAGTCATTGTTAATAAGTACTTAAAGTAATTTAAGATTTAGAATATTACTTAAGATTTGATTTAATTAAGAATTTTTATCTAATAGGGATATTTTACAGAATAATTTTAAAAAATTATAATATGATGTAACTTTAATTTTTATTCTAGAGTTAGTAGAAAAAATTTTTTTGATGTCCTATTCCTTAAATTCAACATTATTGCTAACAATTCTCTTGGCCATAGGATTATTTTTTTTTCTTAGGGCTTCCAGTAAAGATAGAACTACCATCGTTGAGATTTCATCTTCTCAGCAGCCAGTTAAGGTTTTAAATGGTTTATGTGAATGGCTTAATTTGCGGGGATGGAAGCAAACAGGAGGAGATTTTGAACAAAGAATTTTAATATTCAAGGGTCAAGTTGTTTCTAGTAAATTTTTAGCAATTTTTTTAGGTTTTCTTGGCGGTTTTGGTTCTTGTGCTTTGGGATTAGTAATTATTCAAATATATCCTGAATTAGGTTGGTGGCCTATTCTTTTGGGATTAATTGGTGGCCCTTTGTCTGGAATTGTTTATTTTAAAAAATCAGCAAGAGAGGAGAAATTTGAATTAAGGTTGATGAACAAAAATGAAAATGATTCAACTTTCATGAGACTAAGAGCGCATAGGGATGAATTAATCTCTTTAGAAAATGAACTTGGAGAAAAACTTCAATTAAAAAGTGACGGTTCTTTATTTAAAACACCTATTTAAGATACCTTAAAATTTTATTCGATAAATTTAATCAAAAATATTATTCTCCATACAGAATTTCTCTAACTCTTTATCATTTAACCAATCTTGGGGTTTTGTAAAAATTGATGTGAGCAATTCCTCTCGAGAATCTTTTTTAGCTTTATATCCATATTCCCATCTAGCTAAAGGCGGTAAGGACATTAATATAGATTCAGTTCTGCCATTTGTTTGTAGTCCAAAAATCGTACCTCTATCCCAAACTAAATTGAATTCGACATATCTACCTCTTCGATATAGTTGGAATTCTCTTTCCTTCGATGCAAATGTTTGAGAAGCTCTTTTTTCAATAATGGGTAAATATGAAGGGAGGAATGCCTGCCCACAGTTTTCCGCTAAAGAAAATAAATTATCCCAATTTAAATCAGATCTGCCAATATTTTGTGAAGCTTTTGATGCCTCTCCATTTTGATTATTTCCTCTATAAATATTGCCTGAACCATCTTGATAATCATAAAAAATGCCTCCTATGCCTCTAGATTCATTTCTATGCTTCAAGAAAAAATATTCATCACACCATGGTTTGAAAACTTTATGTAAATCTTGATTAACTTTCTCACAAGCTTTTTTATGCTCGTTATGAAAATTCCTTACATCAGAAAGATAAGGATAAAAAGGGGTTAAGTCTGCACCTCCCCCAAACCACCAAACAGGACCAGCTTCGAAATATCTATAATTCAGATGAACTGTAGGAATATAGGGATTCCTAGGATGTAAAACCATAGAGGTTCCCGTAGCAAACCATTCATGACCTTTTGCTTCGGGCCTCTGAGAGATTATAGATTGAGGTAATTCTTTTCCCTGTACTTCCGAGAAATTAACGCCTGCCTGCTCAAAAATAGAACCATTTTTCAATACTCTTGATCTTCCACCGCCACCTTCGTCTCTTAGCCAGGATTCCTCTGTAAATTTCCCTTTGCCATCTACATTTTCAAGTCCCGAACAAATTTTGTCTTGCAGAGTTAATAAGAGATTTTTAGTTTTTTCTCTCGAGTTTTTAGGAGGTTCTTTCAACATGTATTTAGTAAATCTTGAAGAAAAAAAATTTTTGGGTTAATTATAAGTTTCTCTTTATAATTTCTCTTAGGGGGACCTTATTGCCTATTATTTGATAGTTCGACATAGTTCTTAATCTTTTAAACAGTCGACTACCTTGTCAAAATATTTAAAAATTTAATGACCACAATAGAAGATGCGAATTTTGCTTTACAAAAAGTTCTAGATGCTGGATCACAGAAAAATGTAATTGAATTAGCTTGGATTAAAAATGTAAGAGTAACTATACCGAGAGTAATCGTAACATTATCATTACCATCATTTGCAAATTCTCAGAGGGATAGAATTGTACAAGAGGTTAGAGGGGTACTACTGGATTTTGAAGATATTGATGATGTCCAAATAGAGATAGATAATAATCCTCCCAAAACAGAATCTCAAAATCAGAGTAATGCTCCTGAGTTGCAGAAGATTGATGGAATTCGACATATCATAGCTGTTAGCAGTGGTAAAGGTGGAGTTGGAAAAAGTACAATTGCAGTTAATCTCGCTTGTTCTCTAGCTAAATTAGGCTTGAAAACTGGTTTGCTGGATGCGGATATATATGGACCTAATACTCCCTCAATGATGGGAGTCGCCGAACAGAATCCAAAGGTTACAGAAGGAAGTGGCAGTGATCAAAGGTTAATACCGATAAATAAATATGGAATTTCATTGGTATCAATGGGTTTCCTTATAGAAGAAGGTCAGCCAGTTATATGGAGGGGGCCAATGCTTAATAGTATTATCAGACAATTTTTGTACCAAGTTGAATGGAATAATCTTGATTTTTTGGTTATTGATTTACCTCCAGGAACAGGAGACGCTCAAATATCCCTTTCTCAATCTGTTCCTATCTCTGGAGCTATAGTTGTCACTACCCCTCAACAAGTTTCTTTGCAAGATGCAAGGAGGGGATTAGCTATGTTTAAACAACTCGGAGTACCTCTACTGGGAATTGTAGAAAATATGTCAGTATTTATTCCGCCAGATATGCCAGATAAAAAATATGAAATTTTTGGTAAAGGTGGTGGAAAAACATTAGCTAACGAAAATGACTTACCATTATTAGCTCAAATTCCTATTGAAATCCCTCTTGTTGATGATAGTAACAAAGGTGTACCAATCTCAATAAGCCAGCCCAATAAAGAAAGTTCTGTCGTATTTGGTAATTTAGCTAAATTAATTAAGAATCAATTTGTTAATGCTTAATTGATGTTTAAGAGAATTTCTTTGTTAAATAACAGAGTTTTTTTACAAAAAAAAGATAACTTTAATAGAGGTTTTTTATTTTCTCCGCTACTTATTATTCCCCTGTTTTTAGTTATTATTTCGGGTTTTTTGATAAAAAGTATTCAGGGTGATTTTTTAGTATCTAACTATTTAGGTCATATATTAACTGGTTGTTTAGGTTATTTCTTAGCATTTTTTATTTCTTATATACCGTTAGAGAGAATTAGAAAGTATTTGGTTCCATTTTATTTTTGTACTTTAATATCCTTATTACTTATTTATTTTTTTGGGATTTCAGTTTCTGGAGCTCAAAGATGGCTAAACTTGGGCATCTTTTCTTTTCAGCCTTCAGAGGTAGCTAAACTTAGTACTGTATTAACTCTTGCTTTAGTACTCGACAAAAAAATAATTCTAACAATAAAAGATTTAGTATTGCCCTTACTAGTAGTAGTTATTCCTTGGTTATTAATTTTCTTTCAACCGGACTTAGGTACCTCTTTAGTTTTAATTGTTTTGACAGGTGTAATGCTCTATTGGTCTCAAATGCCCATAGAGTGGATTTTGCTATTAGTGTTTTGTATTATCACATCAATACTATATCTAACCTTACCAACTCTTCTTATTTTCTGGATTCCAGTTATAGGATATCTTGCTTATAGATCTTCAAAAAAGAAAATTATTTTTTCTGCTCTCGCTATTTCGTTTCATTTATTAGTGGCAAAATTTACACCAATTTTGTGGGAATATGGCTTAAAAGATTATCAAAAAGATAGATTAGTTTTATTTTTAGATCCAAGTAGAGATCCATTAGGTGGCGGATATCATTTGATACAGAGTAAAATTGCAATTGGTTCTGGAGGATTATTTGGGACTGGTTTGCTACAAGGTAAGCTGACTAATTTGCAATTTATACCGGAACAACATACTGATTTTATATTCAGTGCTTTAGGCGAAGAATTGGGTTTTGTGGGGTGCATAATAGTTTTATTTTTGTTCTTTTTTTTGATTAAAAAACTTATTAATACTGCAACAATTGCTAGGACTAATTTTGAATCCCTAATTGTTATTGGAATAGCCTCAACTTTTTTATTTCAAATAATTATTAACTTATTTATGACTATCGGATTAGGACCAGTGACTGGGATTCCCCTGCCTTTTATGAGCTATGGACGAACGTCATTAGTGACTAATTTTATATCTATTGGATTTGTTTTATCTATTTTGAAACGCTCTAGATCATTAAGAAATTGATGAAATCACAAATTACTATAAAAAAAATTCAAGAACTTTTGATTAAAGGAGTTCAAACTATACATGTGGATGATGATTCATCCAGAAGAATGTGGTGGGCTTCTTTAGAAGTTATTCAAAAAGATTTCCTATCTCAGAATTATAAACATGGGGGAATTTGGGTTGCCTCACCTTTGCCTGCTTTTAATGATAAAAAATTTTTAAATCAATTTTATGGATGGCTTTGGTCTCCTGAGGGTTTTCCATATTTTCAGAATGAGAATGCAGGTTTTTTACCAGTCAATAATTCAGATAAGATAAAAAAAGATTTCGATTTAGTTAGTAATTATAAAGTCTTAAATCTTAGTCAAGAAGATGGTTATGAACCTTTTTTGATGATAATCACCCCAAATTTTCAATGCATATTATCAATTGCAGGAGAAAAAGATAAAAAAATTCTATTAATGAAGTGTGATGAAGAAAGCCTTAAACTTTCAATTGAATTAATGCATGCAAAATTAAACCAAGAAAATTATGAGGAAGGAGTAAAATTTCGTAATGCAATCAATAATTTAGGTAACCTTAATATTAATAATCAATTTGAAAAATTATTTTGGCCAACATTATCGGCAAAATTAGCAAATATTTCTCCAAATCATAATATACAGAATTCTTCAAAAAACGATGAAAAAAATGTGCAAATAACTGAAGCAAAATTATTACGTGCAATATCTCATGAAGTAAGAACGCCTTTGGCAACAATAAGAACTCTTATAAGCTCTACTTTAAAAAAATATAAGATGGACGAATCAATGAAAAATCGTTTGATTCAAATAGATAATGAATGTAATGAACAAATTGATAGGTTTGGTTTAATCTTTAATGCAGCAGAATTAGTGAGTAATGAAGTTCCTTCGTTAAATAACTTGGCAAAAATTAATTTAGCCGAAATTTTTAAAAAGCTTGCTCCTTTATGGAAGAAACAATTAAATCGACGTGGGATTTCTTTAAAGATTGACATCCCCAATCAACTTCCGCAAATTTTGAGTGATTCTGAAAAATTGGAATTAATGTTAACTGGATTAATTAATAAAAATACTAGAGGATTAAAAGAAGGTAGTACATTAATTTTAGAATTAAGGCCAGCTGGTCAAAAACTTAAACTTCAATTAAAAGTGCAAAAATTAGGAAGTAATCAAAAAGAAATTCTAAAAAAAGATAACGGTTCTGATATTGGTCCTGTTTTAAATTGGAACCCTCAAACGGGTAGTTTACAACTTAGTCAAAATGCTACTCAAAAGTTGTTGGCTAGCTTAGGAGGGCATGTCACACAAAGGCGTGATACAGGTTTAACAGTTTTTTTTCCGATTTCAGATTCAAAATAAAATGAGAAATAATTTTTCCATATATTAAATAATGTAGAAAATTTCTTGTAAATTTATAATTTTGCAAAATATGAATGCTAATTTCTTATAAGAAATAACTCAAAATCAAGGATGACTGAAACTTTAGTTGGTCAATTTCCAAAGCATATAGGAAGTACTGGGGGTTTATTAAACTCAGCAGAAACCGAAGAAAAATATGCAATTGTATGGAAAAGTTCCAAGGAACAAGCCTTTGAATTGCCCACTGGTGGGGCGGCTATTATGCATGAAGGTGATAATCTAATGTATTTTGCAAGAAAAGAACAATGCCTTGCATTAGGGACACAATTAAGAGCCTTCAAACCAAGAATTGAAGATTTTAAAATCTATAGAATTTTCCCAGGTGGTGATACTGAATTCTTACATCCAAAAGATGGAGTTTTCCCTGAGAAGGTTAATGAGGGTAGAGAAAAAGTTGGCCATAACCCCAGGAGAATTGGTGAAAATCCTAATCCAGCAGGGTTGAAATTCACAACTAAAAATACTTTTGATTAAATTTCTAAAAGTTGATATAAAACTAGAATATAATTATAATTTGGGTTGACATTATTAATATGATCAGCTCAAAGAAAGATAGTTTTTTAAAGGCCTACAAAGAAGGTAAAAATTTTATACCTATTACTCAAACTTGGCCAGCAGATTTAGAGACTCCATTATCTACTTATTTGAAACTATCAGAACGCGATTCTCATGGTGTTTTCCTTGAGTCTGTTGAAGGCGGGGAAAATTTGGGCAGATGGAGTATTGTGGCTACTAAACCTCTTTGGGAAGCAATTTGTTATGGAGAAGAAATAGTTAAAACTTGGAATGATGGAAAAACAAAAAGATATAAAGGAGATCCTTTTAATATTTTAAGAACTTGGACAAACCAATATCAATCATTCATGATTGATGACTTGCCATCAATTGGACAATTATATGGTTCTTGGGGTTATGAATTAATTAATCAAATAGAACCAAGTGTTCCAATAAATGAAATACAAGACAGCAATATACCTTATGGTTCTTGGATGTTTTTTGATCAATTAGTTGTTTTTGATCAAATCAAAAGATGTATCACAGCAGTAGTTTATGCAGATATAACTTCTGTAAAAGAGTCTTGTATTGAAGATGTTTATCTAAATTCAATTTCTAAAATTCAGAAAACTAGAAATTTAATGAAAGTTCCTTTAAAAAAAGATGAGTTTTTAGATTGGAATGAAAATGAGAATTTGAATTTAGATCTTAAAAGTAATTGGAATAAAAAAGATTTTGAGGATGCAGTTCTTTCTGCAAAAGAATATATAAGAAAAGGAGATATCTTTCAAATAGTTATAAGTCAGAGATTTAATACTCAAGTTAATAACGATCCTTTTAATTTATATAGGAGTTTAAGAATGGTAAATCCATCTCCATATATGTCATTTTTTGATTTTGGCTCATGGTATCTGATAGGTTCAAGTCCTGAAGTTATGGTTAAAGCTGAAAAAAATAAAAATAATCAGATTGTTGCAAGCTTAAGACCAATTGCTGGGACAAGACCAAGAGGTATTGATAGTCAACAAGATCTGGAACTAGAAAAGGATTTATTAAAAGATCCAAAAGAAATAGCTGAGCATGTAATGCTAATAGATCTTGGTAGGAACGATCTTGGAAGAGTTTGCGAAATTGGTACTGTGGAGGTCAAAGATTTAATGGTTATTGAGAAATATTCACATGTTATGCATATTGTTAGTGAAGTTGAGGGGATCTTAAAAAACAATACTGACGTATGGGACTTGCTTAAGGCATGTTTTCCTGCTGGGACAGTAACCGGTGCACCAAAAATAAGGGCCATGCAATTGATTAAACACTTTGAAAAAGATGCTAGAGGACCTTATGCTGGAGTATACGGATCAATTGATATAAATGGTGCATTAAATACGGCAATTACAATAAGAACAATGATAGTTAAACCCTTAAAAGATGGAAAATATGATGTTTCAGTGCAAGCAGGTGCTGGAATAGTTGCTGATTCTTCTCCAGTAAATGAATATCAAGAAACATTAAATAAAGCAAAGGGAATACTTAAAGCATTAGCTTGTTTGGGTAAATAAATGATTAAAAATAATCTTTATAAGGGTTTTGAAGTGGAACTTTTTACAGGTTCTTCGAATTCCCATATTGGAGTTTCAACTGATGTTGAAGAAAAATTTCCTGATTTTGTTAAAGAGCCTGATAAAAGAAATGTTGAATACATTACAACACCAGAAAAAGATTATAAGTTTTTATACGAGAAATTAATAACGCCAAGAAAAAATTTAAGGCAATGGTTAAACAATAGAGGGTTAACAATCATTCCTTCATCAACTCTTTGTTTTAAACACGATATTGAATTTCAAAGATCTGATATTAATAATACTTATCATCAATTTATACAAGATAATTACGGAATCTCTGTTGCAACATCTAGTGTACATATAAATATAGGCATAGATGACTTAGATAGACTTTTTGCTGCTATAAGGTTGATAAGATCAGAGGCTGCTTTGTATCTATCAATAAGCGCTAGCTCACCTTTTTTAAATAATAAAATTACTGGAAATCACTCTCAGAGATGGATTCAGTTTCCTAAAACACCAAGCAAAGTTCCTTTTTTTGTTAATCATAAGTGCTATATAGATTGGATCAAGCAAAATATAGCCAATAAAAATATGCAAAATATTAGGCATTTTTGGTCTTCAATTCGACCAAATGGTCCTCAAAGGCCTTTAATTCTTGATCGGTTGGAATTAAGAATTTGTGATTTCGTTCAAGATATAAATTTGCTGTTAGGGATAACGGCAATGCTGGAACTAAGGATTTTAAATCTTTTTGAGAATTTACAAACTTTAGATCCCATGACTTCGAGTATTTTTTCTATTGATGAATTAATAGAAATATGTGATCAAAATGAAATGATTGCTGCTAAAGAGAGTTTGAATTCAGAGTTGATTCACTGGCAAGATGGTAAAAAAGTTATTTGTAGAGAATGGATTGAAAATTTATTATCAGATTTATCACCCACGGCAGAAAAATTTAATATGCAACATCTTTTGAAACCTGTCTATAAAGTACTTGAAGAAGGTAATCAATCTATGAAATGGATAAATCAATATCAAAAAGGACTTTCTATTGAGCAGATAATTAATATATCTATCGATGATATGATGAAGGAAGAAGAAGAAAGTGTTTGATGATTAAAATAAATATTTGATCTGATCATTTGCAATTGTGACATAATGATAATATGAAATCTTTTCAACAGATTAAAAATAATAATGTGGATTTGGTAAGTAATAATGATCCACGTGATAAAAATCGTCTTTTAATAGAGGAACTATGGGAATCTGTACTTAGAGAAGAATGCCCAGAAGATCAGGCTGAGAGATTGATACAGCTTAAAGAGTTAAGTTATTCAAAACAAATTGATGGTGAAAGTACAAAAACTTATAAAAATGAAATAGTCGATATAGTAAATTCTATGGATTTGGCAGAATCCATTGCAGCCGCAAGAGCTTTTTCATTGTATTTTCAACTAGTTAATATTCTTGAACAAAGAGTTGAGGAAGATAGATATATTCAGAGCTTTACTAATAAGGATGTAAAAAAATCCCCTGATAATCTTGATCCTTTCGCTCCAGCATTGGCTAGGCAAAATGCTCCAGTAACTTTTAGGGAATTATTTTATAGGCTGAGGAAATTAAACGTACCCCCAGGAAAATTAGAGGAGTTATTGCAGGAAATGGATATTCGTTTAGTTTTTACTGCACACCCGACGGAGATAGTAAGACATACGATTAGACATAAGCAAACTAGAGTCGCAAATTTGTTAAAAAAAATACAGGTAGAGCAATTTTTTACAAAAGATGAAAAAAATTCCATCAAAACTCAATTAAAAGAAGAGGTAAGGCTTTGGTGGAGAACAGATGAATTACATCAATTTAAACCTTCAGTTTTAGATGAAGTTGATTATGCTTTGCATTATTTTCAGCAAGTTTTATTTAATGCAATGCCTCAATTGAGAGGCAGAATCGCTGAAGCACTTTCCGAGAACTATCCAGATGTGCAGATGCCCTCTGAATCTTTTTGTAACTTTGGTTCTTGGGTGGGCTCTGATAGGGATGGAAATCCATCGGTTACACCTGAGATAACTTGGAGAACCGCATGCTTCCAACGGCAGTTGATGTTGGAAAGATATATTATTGCAATATCAAATCTTAGAGACCAATTAAGTGTCTCAATGCAATGGAGTCAAGTAAGTTCTTCACTATTAGAGTCATTAGAAACAGATAGGGTTAAGTTCCCAGAAATTTATGAAGCAAGGGCTACAAGATATAGATCAGAACCTTATAGATTAAAATTAAGTTATATCTTAGAAAAATTAAGGTTAACGCAGGAAAGGAATAATTTATTAGCTGATAACGGATGGAAATTTGACTTAAAGGGAGAGATTGATACTCAAAATATAGACAAAGTTGAAAGCTTATATTACAAATCAGTGAACGAATTTACTTATGATCTCGAACTTATTAAAAATAGTCTGATTAGTACAGATTTAACTTGTGAGTCAGTAAATAACTTGCTTACTCAGGTTCATATTTTTGGATTTTCTTTAGCAAGTTTAGATATTCGTCAAGAAAGTACAAGGCACAGTGAAGCTATACAAGAGCTTACAAATTATCTTGATTTATCTGTGCTATATGACCAAATGTCTGAGGAAGAGAAAATTATATGGCTTATTGACGAATTAAATACCAAAAGACCTTTAATTCCCTCTGATGTTAATTGGACAAAAACTACAGAAGAAACTTTTTCAGTTTTTAAAATGGTGAAGAGACTTCAGCAAGAATTTGGAAGTCGTATTTGTCATTCTTATGTGATTTCAATGAGCCATAGTGCATCAGATTTGCTTGAAGTTCTATTACTGGCAAAAGAAACGGGACTCCTTGATCAAAATTCACAAAAGTCAAAATTATTAGTCGTTCCTCTTTTCGAAACAGTTGAGGACCTCAAAAGAGCACCAGAAGTAATGGAAAAATTGTTTAAATTAGATTTTTATAGATCATTATTGCCAAAAGTTGGAGAATCTTTTAAACCTCTTCAAGAATTAATGCTTGGATATTCTGATAGCAACAAGGATTCAGGCTTTGTGTCTAGTAATTGGGAAATTCATAGAGCCCAAATAGCTCTCCAAAATCTTGCGAGTAGAAATAATATATTGCTAAGACTTTTTCATGGAAGAGGTGGTTCTGTAGGTAGAGGGGGAGGGCCCGCCTATCAGGCAATATTAGCTCAACCAAGTGGAACTTTAAAAGGGCGAATAAAAATTACTGAACAAGGGGAAGTTTTAGCTTCAAAATATAGTCTTCCTGAATTAGCTCTATATAATTTAGAAACTGTAACTACAGCTGTTATTCAAAATAGTTTGGTAAACAATAGACTTGATGCTACTCCAGAATGGAATCAACTAATGTCTAGGTTGGCAGAAACATCAAGGTCTCACTACAGAAAATTAGTTCATGAGAATCCAAATTTGTTAAATTTTTTTCAAGAAGTTACGCCAATAGAAGAAATAAGTAAATTACAGATATCTAGCAGACCCGCGAGAAGAAAAAAAGGTGCAAAAGATTTGTCAAGTTTAAGAGCTATTCCGTGGGTATTCGGTTGGACGCAAAGTAGGTTTCTTTTGCCAAGTTGGTTTGGAGTAGGCACTGCATTATCATCTGAATTAAATTCTGACCCACAACAAATTGAATTATTAAGAGTCTTACATCAAAGATGGCCATTTTTCAGGATGCTTATATCTAAGGTAGAAATGACGTTATCTAAGGTGGATTTGGAAGTTGCTAGATATTATGTTGATACTCTTGGCAGTAAGGAAAATAAAGATTCTTTTGATGATATTTTTGAGGTAATTTCAAAAGAATATAATCTTACAAAATCTTTAATACTTGAAATTACTGGTAAAAATAAGCTCCTCGAATCTGATAGGGACTTGAAATCATCAGTAAGCTTGAGAAATAAGACAATCATTCCATTGGGGTTTTTGCAGGTTTCACTTTTAAGAAGACTAAGAGACCAAACAAGACAACCCCCTGTAAGCGAATTTCTTATTGATAAAGACGAATCTAGAAGAGCTTACAGTAGAAGTGAACTATTGAGGGGGGCACTTTTAACTATTAATGGGATTGCAGCTGGCATGAGAAATACAGGTTGATAATTGCAATATTTTTCTAATAAAAAACTTGTTCTTCCAGAAGGTTATTTTGTTAACTCGTCGCAAATACCATTAGCTAAAGAAGTTAATAAACTCTTAGCGAATTGTGGTTGTGATACATTTCCAATAAAACCTCTTTCTGAAGCTATTCAGGAAAGTAATTTCTTTTTTACCATACAGAGTGAATTAAAAAATAAATTATATGGCTTTGTGAGGGTTACTTCCGACAGGGGATTGAATGCTAACTTGTGGAATTTAAGTGCATTGCCAGGTGATAATCAACAACTTTATTATTCAATATTGCTTCGATTAACTCTTGAGAAAATAAATAGAGAAATGCCTGGATGCAGTATTTCTGTACAGGCTCCAGTCTCTTCGTTTTTAAGTTTAGAGGAAAATGGATTTATCTTAGATCCAAATGGAATAAGAGTAATGGGATATAAACTATAAAATTATATTACGAGCATGGAGGGATTCGAACCCCCGACTCTCAGAACCGGAATCTGATGCTCTATCCAACTGAGCTACATGCCCTTTAATTTTTCAATTTCTTTAAAGAAAATCTAAATATTTTAAACTTAGCTAATTTAATTAATGAATGCACAAAAAAAATTTTTTTAAATAAATTAAAAATTAAAAATTTTCGGAACCATAAAAGTTTTGAAATTGATTTAAAAGAGCAAAGATCAATTGTTCTTGGCTGTAACGGTATTGGCAAATCAAATTTACTTGAATCGGTTGAATTTTTAAGTCAATTAAAATCTAATAGAGCATTAAGCGATAAAGACTTAATAGAGAATGATAGTGATATGGCTGTAGTAATAGGACAGATAAATTTTCAAGACGATTTAAAGTTAAATTTGTTCAGAAAAGGCCCTAAAAGAATATACATCAATGAATCAATCTTAAAAAAACAGAGTGAAATAAAGAATTATATTCGGAGTGTATGTTTTTGTTCTCATGATATAGATATTGTTAGAAGTGAACCAAGTTATCGAAGAATATGGATTGATAAAGTTGTATCTCAGCTTGAACCAGTATATTTAGACCTATTAAGTAGATTTAACAGGCTTTTAAAGCAAAGAAGTCATTTTTGGCGTTCCGAAAGCTTCTCAAAAACCCAATCCTCAGCGATTATTGAAAGCTTTGATATTCAAATGTCAATAATAAGTACAAGAATTTTTAGGCGAAGAAGAAGAGCTTTATTAAAAATAAAACCTTATGTTGAATATTGGCATAATCATTTAAGTAAATCTAAAGAGCAAATAAGCATAAACTATCTTTCGGGGATACAAAATATAAGTCCAGAAGAAGAAGAAGAAGAAGTTATTAGTAAAAAAATAGCAGAACAACTATTAAATCAGCGTTCACTAGAAGCATTGACTGGAAAATGTAATTTTGGCCCTCATCGTGATGATGTTGAGTTTCTAATTAATAATGTTTCAGTTAGAAAATATGGTTCATCAGGTCAGCAAAGAACTTTCATCTTGGCTTTAAAGATGGCTGAATTAGATTTATTAACTAAAACATTAAATGTCCCTCCAATATTAATATTGGATGATGTCTTGGCGGAATTAGATTTAACCAGGCAAAATTTGTTATTGAATTCTGTTGGCAAAGATAGTCAATGTTTTATAAGTGCGACGCATTTAGATAAATTTAATCAGTCTTTATTAGGCTCGTCACAAATCATTCATTTATAATTCAAATAATAATGATTTTTAGCTAATCTTAAATTCACATAATGTTCTTAAATGGAAATCTACAAAAAAAGTCAAAATTTAAGTTCGTTTAGTGATGATCAAAAATTGATTCATCAAAGTAAGCACCTTTTATTGGAACTTTATAAATGCGATTGCGAAAAATTAAATGACGAATCCTTTTTACGCTGCATTTTAAACAGAGCTTCAAAATTGGCAAATGCAACAGTTCTGAATTTGATAAGTAATAAATTTGAGCCTCAGGGGGTTACGGCAATTGCATTACTGGCAGAATCTCATATTTCCATACATACTTGGCCTGAATCTAATTATTGTGCAATCGATATTTTTACATGTGGTCAAAATATGATGCCTGAACTAGCTAGTCAATATTTAATTGAATCTTTGATGGCTAAAGAACATTCTTTGCGTGTTATTGAGCGAAATCCACCTTCAGCTGTTCCTCATCAGATCAGAACGGCTGTTTAATACAATATTTATCTATTTAATTTTCCGCTTATTAGTCCTTCAAGATCTAAGCTTGTGCAATTAAATCCTAAATTAGAAAAATATTGAACCAACTCACTAAAATTATATTTGTTAAAAAAATGCTTTAATTCATCTTGGGGAATTTCTATTCTTGCAGTTGAGCCTTGGCATCGAACTCTAACCTCCGACAAACCACCTTCTTTGAGGTATTCTTCTGCTTTCTCTACCATTTTTAGCCTCTCACTAGTTATTTCATGGCCATAAGGAAATCTTGATGATAAACAAGGCTGAGCAGGTTTATCCCACCAAGGAAAACCTAATGCTCTTGATATATCCCTAATGTCTTGCTTAGAGAATTTAAATTTTGCAAGGGGAGAGATAACTCCTGCTTCTTTTGAGGCTTTTATACCGGGCCTGTAATCTTTAAGATCATCAAGATTGACTCCATCTAAAACAATCTTGTAATTAAGTTTTTTAGAAAGGTAGTTTGTATGTTTGTGGAGCTCTTTTTTGCATGCAAAGCACCTATCCTTTGGATTATTGCTGTAACTTGATTGCTCTAATTCTGATGTTTTAATTTCTAAATGCTTTACCCCAATCCATTTTGCTTGACTTCTTGCTTCTTCGCGAAGAGTATTAGCTAATGCAGGAGAAATACCAGTTATTGCAATTGCTTTGCTACCTAATTGCTCGAATGCTAATGATACTACTAATGTACTATCAACTCCTCCGGAATAAGCAATACAAACACTTTCAAGATTCTTTATGTATCTTCTAATTGTATAAAGCTTTTCACTTTGTTCATCAGAGAGAATTTCTAGTTGATTGAACATGTTAATTACTTTAAAATTCAAGTAACATATGAATAGGTTGAATTTATTATTAAATCTTTAATAATATTCTTATTTATATATTAGATTAAATCTATTAATTTTGTTCAATTGGCGAATTCGAGTAGAAATAAAGGTATTGGAATTGTCACTGCAAGTGATAGTCAAGAGAGATCAAAAGGACAATTACATATTTATGATGGAGAGGGTAAGGGAAAAAGTCAGGCTGCTTTGGGAGTAGTTCTCAGAACAATTGGTTTAGGAATATGTGAAAAAAGACAGTCAAGGGTTTTACTTCTAAGATTTTTGAAAGGTCCTGAGCGCCCATATGACGAGGATTCAGCTATAGAGGCTTTGCAAAGAGGCTTTCCACATTTAATTGACCATGTTAGGACAGGAAGATCTGAATTCTTTACTGCTGACCAAGTGACAAAGTTTGATGTTGGTGAAGCTGAGAGAGGTTGGAATATTGCTAAAGGAGCAATTGCTAGTTCTCTTTATTCTGTAGTTGTATTAGATGAGTTGAACCCAGTTCTTGATTTAGGAATGCTTAATATCAATGAAGTAGTTGACTCTCTTCAAAATCGTCCAGATGGATTAGAAATTATCATTACTGGAAGGGCAGCTCCTTCCTCTTTGGTAAGAATATCTCAACTCCATTCAGAAATGAGACCACGTTTGACAAGAGACTTATCAACACAAACCAGACAAAGTAGTTCTAGTGGTGGAATTGAGATTTATACAGGTGAAGGAAAGGGTAAATCCACAAGTGCACTTGGTAAGGCACTTCAAGCTATCGGTAAAGGAATATCTCAAGACAAAAGTCATAGAGTTTTAATATTACAGTGGTTAAAAGGTGGGAATGGTTATACCGAAGATGCTGCTATAGAAGCTTTGAGAGAGAGTTACCCCCATTTAGTAGATCATTTGCGTTCAGGTAGAGATGCCATTGTATGGAGAGGTCAGCAACAACCAATTGATTATGTCGAGGCTGAAAGAGCATGGGAAATTGCTAAAGCTGCTATTTTGTCTGGTTTGTATAAAACAATTATTTTAGATGAATTGAATCCAACTGTCGATTTAGAGCTGCTACCTGTGGAATCAATTCATCAAACTCTCTTGAAAAAACCATCAGATACAGAAGTTGTCATTACTGGGAGGTGTAAAAATGAGCCTTCATACTTTGAACTTGCTGATGTCTACTCTGAAATGGTTTGTCATAAACATTATGCAAATGTTGGAGTTGATTTGAAAAGAGGTGTAGATTACTAAATATTCTTAAAATTATTAATTGCACAATATTTTTTTTACCTTTTCAATGCCGCCTTCAATAGATCTTGAATGAATTTTGAATTTAGATAAGATTCTTGACGCTTTTTCAGAACGTTTCCCTGATTTACATATAGTGAAAACTTCTTTACTTAAACTTTCCTTTTGAATAAATTTTAAGTCAGATTCTTGGTTCAAATGACTTAAGGGAATTGATATAGATCCCTCTAACGCTGAAGTAGAAAATTCTTCATTTTCTCTAACATCAATTAAAAGAATTTTGTTGGGTTTTGCTTTGTATAAACTATTAAAGTCATTAGCATTAATTCTTTTAATGTCATGATTATTTTCACAATATTCATCGCTATTATAAAAACTCCCAAACTGAGACAGATTTTTTATTCTTTTATTCAAATGATCACTTTTTAGATGTAATTTTTTCATATTCATATTCAATAGATCAAAAATTAAAATCTTCCCATCTAAAATTTCACCTTTTTTCAAAATGATTTTGATAATTTCATTAACCTGAAGAATGCCTATTAAACCTGTTGAAACACCTACAACCCCGAATTCTGCACAACTAGGGACAGCATTTTTTGAAGGTGATTCTGGAAGTAAGTCTCTTAAATTAGGACTATTTTTAAATAAATTGAAAACACTTATTTGCCCTTCAAAGCCTTGTACACTTCCAAAGACTAAGGGTTTATTTAATATCAGGCATGAATCATTTATTAAGTATCTTGTGCCAAAGTTATCAGAGCAATCACAAATAACATCAAACTCCTTTATTATTTTCAGAGCATTTTTAGGATTAATTCTCTCTGAAAAGGTTGATATCTCACAATTAGGATTGAATTTTTTAATTCTATCCCTAGCAGAATCAATTTTAAGATTGCCAATAGTATTCGTTTCATGAATTATTTGCCTCTGGAGATTAGACTTTTCAACTTGATCGTTATCAACTATTCCAATTCTCCCAATTCCTGCTGCTGCTAGATAAAGCAAAACTGAAGACCCAAGACCACCTGCTCCAATGCATAATACTGAGCTGTTTTTAAGATCTATTTGACCCTTATATCCTATCTCTTTAAGGGTTAAATGTTTTTGATATCTTTCTTCTTCATCAGAGTTTAAGAAATTAAATTTGATATCTTTGGACATATAGATCCTTTAATTTTTTAGAGCTAAACTATGAAAACATAATAATTAAAATAAAAATTTTAGCCTTTTAAAAATTTCTTATTAGTGTGATTTATTAATGTTTTTGTTAGAACTAGACGATAATGTGAAGTTTTTATAAATCAATTTTAAGTTTAAATATCTCTAGAAACTTTATATATCAACGCTTCTAAAAAATACAAAATGTTTCGGTTCGGAATTTTGCACAACAAAAAGGTAGTCAACAGACGTTTTTTCCGATACTGTCTGGTTCATATATTAAGTTTACTGAATTCATGAGTGATAACACTCCAGAGTCAAACCAAGACTCCGGCTCCGATACAAGCTCAGAAACCAAAAGCTTTTCAGAGAAGTACTCTGATGTCATGGGAAAAGTCAATGAAACCTTAGGTAATGTTGATTGGACTCAAATGGGTAAGTATGGCAAGGCGGCAGGCATAATTGCTGTTGTCGTAATAGCTCAGATAATAATTAAAGTTGTCATTGACACGATAAACTTTTTCCCAATTCTCCCTGGTTTACTTGAACTACTAGGTGTAATTGTTGTCGGTCAATGGAGCTGGCAAAATCTTCGTACTAGTGAAAATCGTGAAGCTGTTTTAGATAAGGTGCAAAATCTTAAAAAGACATATTTAGGCTAGTAAAAGATTACATATTGAGTATCGCTTTTACGTAATCTTTAACTTGTTTTAAGTACCCTCCTCCAAACATATTGGCATGGTTCAATATGTGATAAAAATTATAAATAATAATTCTTTTTTCAAAGCCTTGTTTTATAGGAAAAATTCTATGGTATTCTTCATAGAATTCTTTTCTAAAACCTCCAAATAGTTTTGTCATAGCTATATCTACTTCATTATCTGCCCACCAAGATGCTGGGTCAAAAATAACCCCCTTTCCACTTTTATCCATTCCTGCATTTCCCGACCACAAATCACCATGTACTAAGGCATTTATTGGTTTATGACTAAGCAATTCTGATTTAATTTTTTCTTCAACTTTATTTATGATTTCTTTATCTAATGTCGTTGGTTTAAGAATTAATAATTGAGGTATTATCCTTAAGTTTAAAAAACAATCTATCCAATTATCTTCCAAGCCTTTCTTCTGATTTGTTGTTCCGATAAAACCCTCAACAGGAAAACCAAACATTTTGTGATTAGATTCAGCTGATTTTAGATGTAATTCACCTAAACCTTTTCCAAGTTTTTTTTGGTCAAAGTTATGCATATCTATCCATTCAATTAAAAGAATCTCTATATTTTTTATGTTTTTATATGCAATAACTTCAGGAATAATTAAGTTTTCTTGATTAATATACTTTTTTAAATGTTGAAGACAATATTTTTCAAATTCAAGAAATTTTTTGTTTCTAATGTTTCTTTTAAGGAATAACTTTTTGTTTGAGAATTCTATTCGCCATGCACTATGAATTTCACCACCATGTACTTGTTCAATACTTTTTGGATAGGTTTCACCTAATTCTTCACAAATTTCGTTAATTTCAATAGGAGATAATTTTTGCATTTTAATGAGAAAGTCTGAAGTTATTGTTGTAGGCGCTGGTATAGCAGGACTAACTTCTGCAGCGATTTTATCAAAACAAGGCTTATCAGTTACTTTAATCGAATCTCATACTCAAGCTGGAGGATGTGCCGGGACTTTTAAAAGAAAAAATTATACTTTCGATGTTGGCGCAACTCAGGTTGCTGGTTTAGAGAAGGGAGGAATACATTCTAGAATTTTTGATTTTTTAGATATTCCATCCCCAGAAGCTGCAATTTTAGACCCCGCTTGCATTGTTGATTTAAATGATGGTGGTAATCCTATATCTATTTGGTATGAAAGAAGTAAATGGATTGCTGAACGAGAAATGCAATTTCCTGGGAGTCAAAGATTTTGGAAACTTTGTACCCTAATACATGAAAGTAATTGGATATTTGCTAATAATAATCCTGTATTACCGATAAGTAATTTTTGGGATTTTTCTCAACTTCTTAAAGCACTAGTACCTTCAAACCTTGTCACAGGTATCTTACTTAAATCTACTATTTTTGATCTATTGCGGATATGTGGATTATCCAAGAATGAGCGCTTGATTAAATTTTTAAATCTTCAACTAAAACTTTATTCTCAAGAGGACGTTTATAATACCGCAGCATTGTATGGTTCTACTGTTCTTCAAATGTGTCAACAGCCACATGGTCTGTGGCATCTTAAAAAATCTATGCAGTCATTAAGTGAATCATTAGAAAGTTCATTGATTAAAACTGGAGTTAATTTAATTTTTGGACAGGAAGTTAATTCTATAACTTTTGACGAAGTAAATATGTGTTGGCAAGTATCTGCTAATTCGAAAAAAAAATCATTTATTTACCAAGCAAAAGATGTGATTTACACCGCGCCTCCACAATCTTTGCTCAAGCATTTGAAAGATCCTTTAGAAAGAAAAAAAGATTATAAAAATCGACTTAATAATTTGCCTGATCCAAGTGGAGCTGTAGTTTTTTATTCAGCCTTAAAAAAGGAACATATTAAAAAAACATTCTCCAATCATTATCAATTTGTTTCGAAAGAATTTTGTTCGTTATTTGTATCAATTAGTGATGATGGTGATGGAAGAGCACCAAAAGGTGAGGTTACTCTAATTGCCAGTATCTTTACTAACACTAAAGATTGGTTTGATCTAGATAAACAAACTTACTTAAAGAAGAAAAATGGTTTCATGAAAAAAATATCCCTTGAATTAGAAAGTCAATTTGATATTGATCCTGAAAAATGGCTACATAGGGAATTAGCAACTCCATTGGGCTTTGAAAAGTGGACAAAAAGACCTAATGGAATAGTAGGCGGGCTTGGTCAAAATCCAGATATTTTTGGTTTATTTGGATTATCAAGTAGGACACCTTTTGAAGGTTTATGGTTATGTGGAGATTCTATTTATCCAGGAGAGGGGACTGCAGGTGTTAGTCAGTCTGCATTAATGGTTTCAAGACAAATTTTAGCTTCCAAAGGTATAGTAAATTTTAGTTTATAAAATTTTGTCTGTTTTCTTTTGCTTCAGCAAGTTTTTTAGAAAGTAAATCCCAATTTTTTTCTTTAATAAGAGATTCCAGTATATTTAGCTTATTTTTAAAATTATTTATGGAATTTAAAACATTAATCTGATTATTAATAGCTAAATCTAAGCCTAATTGTTCATTGCCTCCGCCAACCCTCGAAGTGTCAGCAAATCCTGTAGCAGCTAATTTTTGCGTGAGATCTAATAAAGATTGATTATTTTTTATTTGCGCAGTTTCTATGAGGGCAGAAGCTAAAAATATTGGCAAATGAGAAATTAGAGATACTGCTTCATCATGCTCTTTTGGCGAAGCTTGGCAAATTTCACAATCCATTGATTTGATGAGCTCGGTAATAGTTTTGACTGAATTTAAATCACTATTTTTTGTTGGGGTAATAATCCATTTTGCATTTTTAAAAAGACCTTCAAAACCTGAATCAACTCCTTTTTTTTCTGTTCCTGCCATTGGATGGGATCCAATAAATAGAGGATGTAAATTTTCCCATGTATTTACAATTGGTTCTTTTACAGAGCCTACATCAGTTAGTATTGTTTCCTGCGGTATTGATGCTACTAATTGTTGAGACGGACTGATCAAATCTTTGATAGGCAATGCTAAAATTATTAGCTCACATTTTTTTAATAAGCACAGATCACAGCTAACAAAATTTGCAAGTTTTTTATCCTTAGCTTTTTTTTCATTAAATTCATTATTTGCTATTCCATAAATTGTATGATTTAGACTTTGGAGTTTTAATCCTAAAGAACCGCCAATTAAACCTAATCCTACTATTCCAATTTTCATAGATTGATTAATTCAAGACCCTCTTATATTGATAACAATTTTTTGTATATTAGGTTCATAAATTTTGTATGTAATTTGAAATTAAATTAATTATAAATGCTTGAAATTTTAAGTCATCAATATTTGAAAAATTTTTTGAGGGATCAAAGTATTAGGTGGGAACACATATATTCTTTTGGTAGAATAATTTCCAAATGTATTGAAAATGATTCTACATATCTAATTAATTCAGAAATTTTCTCTAGCTATGATTGGTTACCTCCAATTTTGATTTCTTTATTTTTAAAGGAAGAGGATTCAACTTTTATTTTATCTAAAGAAAAAATTCAATTTATAAGCCAATTTCAGATTGATTCATTGAGAAATCTAGGTTTTAATTTTATTTTGGAAAATGATCAACTTATTTTTGCAAATCATCATATTCGTTTGATAACAATCCAAAATTTACTTAATGATCCCAATTCTCGTAATCTTAGAAATCATCGAATAGTTTATTCTGGAATTGAGGATATAAAACAGGATTTAAAAAATCATTTTAGAATTTCTTTGCTTAAAAAGGATTGGACAAAAAATATTAATGAATTTGAATTAATAAATCAAAAATTTATAAAAGTATATGATTCATTGAAGAAAAAGTTCTTCATGAGAAAGGTCTTAGGAAATAGTTATATCAATTTAAATGAAAAAGAAATTAGTTTTTTTTCAAACTTTTTTCATGAAAATTCTTTTTTTTCTGATAAATTTTTAAGGGTTAACAAAGCATTATCTAAAGGTTGGGCGTGCTGGGTAAAGTTAAACGAAACAAATTTAGATTGGACTTTGTATTTGCAGCCAATAGATGAACTTTCTCATATTAAGGAATTTTTTTTAAATAATAAATTTGTTTTTTTATCAGCATTGAGAAAAGATAATTTTTTCCAAATGTACTTTAAAAAACACAGTTTAGATATCGACTTGGTTATTAATTTTAAAAGTAATTTTGAAGAGAAAAAGATTACATTATATATACCCTCTAAACAGTTGCTTCCAAATAATCCTCTTTTTACCAATTCAATCTTGGATAAATGCAAAAAGTTAATTCTTTTTAGAAAGGGTTTAACTTTAGTTTTGTCTGATGATATTGATTTAAAAACTAAAATTGCTACAGAATTAGCTTCTAAGTACGGGAAGAGGGTATTGCTAGAGACAATTCCCTCTGGTAAAAATGAAATTCTTTGCTCTAGTTTTGACTGGTGGATTATGAATTCTTATTTAATTCAAATTCCAGAACAAATTATCATTCCTTTACTTCCTATTCCGAATATGTCAGAACCTATTAATGCAATTACAGTCTCGCATAAAAAGAAGCTTTCTCAAGATTGGTTTAGAGACTTCTTTCTTCCTCAAGCAAGAATTAAACTTGAAAGATCTATTTCTCCTTTAAGAAGAAATTCAGGTAAGTTAATAATTTTAGATGGAAGAGCAAATAAAAGAAACTGGGGAAGATTACTTTTGCAAAATATTCAACCCTCAAAAAAAATTAACTTTATGCTACCTTTTGATTAGGTTATGATTTTGTAAATAACTAAAGAAATATGGGTGAAGCAAAAAGACGTAAAACACTTGGTTTACCTCCAAAAAAAAATAATACTAAAACTAAAATTGATGAGTCTCCAAGATTATTTGAATGGCTTCCCTTTACAATCAACCAAAGAGATAACCTAATTAAATTAAGTATTAAGGCCAGTTGGTTTGGAATCGGAGGGTTAGTTATCTTATGGATTGTAGTGAGATTTATAGGCCCTGCTGCTGGGTGGTGGACTTTAGCTGATTCTTTATAAATCTAAGCTACTGTTTTTATATCATTAACAGCGATTGTATTAGCAGGATTGCTATTTAATGCTTTCATTGAATTAGAACTTACTTCAGTTCCTTCTGTTAATTTCGCTTTAACCATAGATTCTACTTTATTCCTGATTTCTAAGTTTTGATCAAGCCAAATAATTGTATTATCTCTTCCTTGTCCAATATTTTCTCCTTCATAACTATACCAAGCACCTCTCCTTATTATGATATTAGTCTCTTCTGCTAAATCTAATAAACATCCTGTTGTACTAATACCTTTTCCGAAGAGAATATCAAACTCTGCAATTCTAAATGGTGGCGCAACTTTGTTTTTTGCTACTTTCACTTTTGCTCTTATGCCATATTCTTCAGTACCTCTTTTAAGAGTTTGAATTCTTCTGATATCAAGTCTCACTGATGCATAAAATTTTAATGCATTACCTCCTGTGGTTGTTTCTGGATTGCCGTATGTAACGCCAATTTTTAGGCGTAATTGATTCAGGAATATTACCGTACATCCAGATTTACCAATATTTCCTGTTATTTTCCTCATTGCTTGGCTCATTAGCCTTGCTTGGCTTCCAATTACGTGATCTCCCATTTCTCCTTCTATCTCAGCTCTTGGGGTTAGTGCTGCGACCGAGTCAACAACTACAAGATCTACTGCACTTGATCTTATAAGTTGGTCAACTATTTCCAGAGCCATTTCACCTGTATCTGGTTGTGAAACTAACAAATTTTCAACATCAACTCCTAAAGAGGCTGCATAAACTGGATCGAGTGCATGCTCAGCATCTACAAATGCTGCTACTCCTCCATTCTTTTGGACTTCCGCAATCGCGTGCAGCGTTAATGTAGTTTTTCCTGAACTTTCTGGTCCGTAAACTTCTACTACTCTTCCTTTTGGATAGCCTCCTCCTAATGCTAAATCTAAGGTGAGCGCTCCAGTAGATATTGTTTCTACTTTCATTCTTGAGGCATCACCAAGTCTCATTATTGATCCTCGTCCAAAATTTCTTTCTATTTGACCTAAGACAAGACTTAATGCCTTGTCTTTTTCTTTTGATTCAGTTTTTTTCTTTTCTTCAAGGCTCATTGTTTGATTTATCGGTTAAAGTTCTTGTAATTATTCTAAATTTGGAAATTTTTATTTAAACCAAACTTCATAAATACAAACTATAGTACATCTGTACTCTAGCTGATTATCTTTAAATTGCAACTAATTCCTCAAGGTTACCTAATTTTAATAATTTAATTTCATCACCTAAAGTATACTTATCTGATTCTTTCAAATATCCCCAATCAGCTAAGAAGCATGGAATGTGAGAAGTTTCTGAATTTTGTTTAATATCTATTAGAGTTTTTTTTCTATCTTCTATAAAGCCTAAAATTTCATAAGTTTGAGTAAGTTGCTCAGCTATTTTGACTTTTGTTCCAGATTCATAACCAAAAATAAATTCAGGAAAAATATTTAATTGTTTAAGAAGTTTTTCTGCAAATATTTTACCTTTAGTTGTTATGATTCCAGTTTTTATTTCTCTTCTCTTTAATTCTTTCATAAAATTTATAATTTCAAAAAAAGGATTATGTAAATTTACCCATGATTTAAAATCTTTATCAATTTGGTACTTGCGCGACTGATCCAACATTTTTTGTAAATCTTCGGCAATCCAGGAATTTTGATTTAATATCCTCTGGCAATTTTGATGATAATTATTAATGAAATCATCTTTATTATCATTTTTTAATGGATTTTCTGTTTTTATAATTTCGTGAACAATTAGAATCATTTCCCATCCATATTTAACCCAAGGCCTAATTTCTTTGAAAGAATTTGGTACTCTTGTATAGAGTTTTTGATCAACAGAGATGCAGGGTGAATTTAAATATCTTTCACAGGCCAGCAAGGAACTATGCCAATATTCCTGCATTCCATCGACTATTACTCCATCGAAATCAAATAGAAATATTTTTTGAGAAGACACCTATTGAATATTAGAACTGGGCCGCTAGGATTCGAACCTAGGAATGTCGAGACCAAAACCCGATGCCTTACCACTTGGCGACGGCCCATTGAATTTTTATTTTAATACATGAAAAGATTTTTTTCTATCCAAAAAATACAAAGTTTTTATAAACATGGCGCTAGTTTTGAAAAATAAAAATATTATTTGAATGAGCTCGATTTCCATGGCTCTAGAAATTTCTTAGCTTTTTTGATCGCTAAAGCCATTCTTTCAGGATACTCATAGAGTTTTTTGTTATTTTTGTGAGCAAATTCAATAAGGGGCTGCATAATTTTTCTTGCAGCACTTCCAAATGCTATTCCGTCTGGGAGATTGTTTGAATTCAAAAATTCATGTGTTTTTTCATTTGTTCCTCCTGCCAATTGAATTAATCCAGGTGGAAGATCTGAACCGATTTTTTCAAACAAATTAACAGCATCTCTACTTGTTGAAGGAGCAAGATCTCCAGACATTGGCCTTCCATCTAGCTGCCAAATAAGGGGAATATCAAGTTTTTTAAGAATTTCATATCTTTCCCAAAGAGCTTTCAACAGATCTTCGGGCTCTTGTGATTTTTTGAAAGATTGATTTAATCCACAACTGATAGATATCTTGTCTAATTTCATTCCAGAACTTTTAAGGATACTGACAACTTTTGCAAAAGAATCTAGGCGATTGATTTCTGTATGAATTTCTACTGCATTAGGCTTTATTTTCTGAAGTATTGATCCTAAATCATCTTTTGACAAATTATATTCATATTCACTAATTAGATTTAGGGGACAGCTATTCAAACATCTTCCACATCCATAACATTTACTCTTTTTTATCCCATAATTATCAATTGCAAAGGTGGGGCATACTTTTTCGCACGGTCTTGGACAATTAGGGGGACATTTCAATGGATCAAATTTTGCTTTACGAAAGTGGATATCATTTCCATCACTAATGCTTATCATTAATCCAGGGGAGTTTTTAAAGACTTTTTTGGCCCACTCGATTCCTTTTTTTGCGGCGTGGACTATAGATTCTTCTGCGGCAACATCTATGTAGTCGACACCAGCAGCAGTATAAATTGCACATAAATCTTCTATGGCAACAATATCTTCATTACTGGCACCACAAATTAATTTAATCCATTTATGTTTTTTATTCTTAGTTATAATCAAACAATTTAACTTTCAAATTCATCTAAAATATAATTACTTAACGGCTTCCATTCAAGTTTTGTTGAACCCCCCATTTCAACAACTATCGTTAGTTTATTATCGTTAGTGCAAATCTCTATTAAGCTCTCTAGTTCAGATTGAGACAGTACTTGACCTTCTAATAACCAAAGTAATTTATTTTTATCATTTTCATTAAATAACTCAGAAGCTTGTGGGATAACTTGTTGAACTTCCCCGAGTGCTCCATTTCGTCCTACGCTTTGATGACCTAGGTGCGGTGGTCTAACGCCATGCAATTTGAGCAAGAAGACTTCTGGATCTCCAAGCCCTCTTGCTGAGGTTATAAAAGTTTTAAAGCCCTTGGCCCTCATTCTCCTCAAAAGACGAGTTTCATAACCACCTTCAAGAGGAGCAAAGATTGCAAGACATTTGTTAGTTTTTAAATCGTTATGAAACTTTTTCCCTGTGAGAAGTAATGGCATAAAAATTCCCTTTATTTCTATTTTATTTTATTTTATGGTACTCGATGATGTACAATTGTAACTCAGTGAATTTTTAAGCTCGCAAGCTAGCCGAGCCTCTATAAAATTTCACATTTTTTAGCGTTTCGTTAAAAAACACAGGTGGGTTTAAAACCAGGAGAAACTATCTAGATTTTCAGATAAGTCTCAACCTTTTTAATTTAATTGTTTTTTTATTAACTTCACCTTAATAACTGAAGTTTTAGTTAATTTAAAAATCATTACGAGCTAGCCTAATTTAGTCTTATGTCTATAGGAATTTTAGGAAAGAAATTGGGCATGTCCCAACTTTTCGACGAAAAAGGTAATTCAGTCCCAGTTACTCTTATCGAGGCTGGCCCTTGCCGTATCACTCAATTAAAAACAACCGCTTTGGATGGTTATACTGCCGTTCAAATAGGTTATGGCTTGTCCAAAGATAAGCATATAAGTAAGCCAGAAAAGGGACATTTGTTGAAATCAGGTGAAGAACTTTTAAAGCATTTGAAAGAATATAGGGTTGAAGAAACTTCATCTTATGAAATCGGAAATCAAATAACTGTAAAAAACTTTGAGGTAGGTCAAAAAGTTGATATCAGTGGCAAATCTATGGGTAGAGGTTTTGCTGGTTACCAGAAAAGACATGGTTTTAGCAGAGGTCCAATGAGTCATGGTTCAAAAAATCATAGAGCACCTGGATCTACAGGTGCAGGAACAACTCCAGGCAGAATTTATCCTGGAAAAAGAATGGCAGGAAGATATGGAGGAAAACAGATTACTACAAAAGGTTTGTTAGTTCTAAAAATTGATGATCAGAAAAATTTGCTTGTGGTAAAGGGTTCTGTCCCAGGTAAGCCAGGCTCAATAATAAACATTAAGCCAAATAATGTTGTAGGCAAAAAAGGAGGTGAAAAATCATGACAACACTTGAAACTCTTAAGTGGGATGGTAAAAAATCCGGCAAAGTTTCTCTTGATTTAGCAGTTGCTAAAGAAACTTCTTCGGCAGACTTAATCCATAGAGCAGTCCTTAGGCAGCTAGCAAATAAAAGACAGGGGACAGCATCAACTTTGACAAGATCTGAAGTGCGTGGGGGCGGTAGAAAGCCATATAAACAGAAAGGTACAGGAAGAGCCCGTCAAGGATCAATAAGGACACCCTTAAGACCTGGTGGCGGAATTATTTTTGGACCGAAGCCACGTTCTTACAATCTTGATATGAATCGTAAGGAACGTAGATTAGCTCTTAGAACTGCACTTATGTCTAGAGTATCTGATATGAAGGCCGTTGAAGATTTTGGATCTACTTTAAAGCAACCTAAAACAAGTGATATCATCAATGGCCTTGCTCGATTAGGTATACAAAAAACTGAAAAAGTTTTGGTTATTCTTGATAGTCCGTCCGATGTTATAAAAAAATCCATCAATAATATTAAAAAAGTAAAATTAATTGCCGCCGATCAATTAAATGTATTTGATATTCTCAATGCTAATAAATTGGTTATAGGGCAATCAGCGATTGATAAAATTCAGGAGGTTTATGCATCATGAGTAAATTATTCGATTCACGTTTAGCCGATGTAATAAGAAAGCCAGTTATTACTGAGAAAGCTACTAATGCGCTAGATCTTAACCAATATACTTTTGAAGTAGATCATAGAGCGGCAAAACCACAAATAAAGGCAGCTGTTGAAGCCTTATTCAGTGTTAAAGTCATAGGAGTTAACACTATGAATCCTCCTAGGAGAACAAGAAGAGTCGGGAAATTTTCCGGTAAACGTTCTCAGGTCAAGAAGGCAATTGTGCGTCTTGCTGAAGGAGACAAAATCCAACTATTTCCAGAATCTTAAGGAGTTTTAATCATGGCAATCCGTAAATTTAAACCTTATACACCTGGTACTAGGCAGAGAGTAGTTACTGACTTTAGTGAAATAACAAGTGCAAAACCTGAAAGATCACTAATAGTTTCAAAACATAGAGTTAAAGGAAGGAATAATCGTGGAGTCATCACTTGTCGTCATCGTGGAGGTGGTCACAAAAGGCAATATAGATTAGTTGACTTTAGAAGAGATAAAAGAAACATCAACGCTAAAGTTGCAGCTATACACTACGATCCTCATAGAAATGCAAGGCTGGCACTTTTATTCTACGAAGATGGGGAAAAAAGATATATTATCGCTCCAGCAGGAGTAAAAGTCGGACAAAATGTCATATCTGGAGAAAGTGTTCCAATTGAAGATGGTAATGCAATGCCACTTTCGGTTATGCCATTAGGATCTAGTGTTCATTGTGTTGAGTTATATGCAGGTAGGGGTGCTCAGATGGTTAGATCTGCAGGATCTAGTGCTCAAGTTATGGCAAAAGAGGGAGATTATGTTGCTTTAAAACTCCCATCTACCGAGGTAAGACTTGTAAGAAAAGAATGCTACGCAACTCTTGGTGAAGTTGGTAATTCTGAAATAAGAAATACTAGCTTAGGTAAAGCAGGAAGAAGAAGATGGCTTGGAAGAAGGCCTCAAGTAAGAGGTAGTGTAATGAACCCATGTGATCATCCACATGGAGGAGGAGAGGGAAAAGCACCAATTGGTAGAGCAGGACCAGTTACTCCATGGGGTCGACCAGCTCTTGGATTAAAGACACGTAAAAAGAACAAACCAAGTAATAAATTAGTTGTTCGAAGACGCCGTCGCGTTTCTAAGAGGAGTAGAGGAGGAAGAGACTCTTGATTACTTCATTTATTATTTCAATTTCTATTACATAATCATGGGACGTTCACTAAAAAAAGGACCTTTTATAGCAGATAGCCTGCTCAAGAAGGTAGAAAAACAAAATACTGATAATGACAAGTCTGTTATCAAAACTTGGTCGAGATCCTCTACGATTTTACCTTTAATGATTGGTCACACAATCGCTGTACATAATGGTAAGACTCACATTCCAGTATTTATTACTGAACAAATGATTGGACATAAACTTGGTGAATTTGCTCCTACACGCACTTACCGAGGTCATATAAGAGATAAGAAAGGAGCAAAATCATGACAAAAACACCTGAAACAACAAAAACAGCAATTGCTCATGGGAATTACATTCGCGGATCAGCCTCTAAAGTGAGAAGAGTTTTGGATCAGATAAGGGGTAGGTCTTATAGAGACGCATTGATTATGTTGGAATTTATGCCTTACAGATCTACAGACCCCATCACTAAAGTTCTAAGATCTGCGGTGGCCAATGCAGAACATAACCTTGGAATGGATCCATCCACCTTAGTTATTTCCTCTGCATGGGCTAATAGTGGTCCAGTAATGAAAAGGTATAGGCCCAGAGCTCAAGGTCGAGCTTTTTCAATTAAAAAACAGACTTGCCATATCAGTATTTCTGTTGAATCTGCTCCTACTCAAACTAATGCGGAGGTACAAAACTAATGGGACATAAAATACATCCTTCTGGACTAAGATTAGGAATTACACAAGAGCATCGCTCAAAGTGGTTTGCTACTTCTAAAACGTATCCAATTCTTCTCCAAGAAGATTTTAAAATTCGTACTTTCATACAAAAAAAATATGGAGCAGCAGGAATTAGCGATGTTTTAATAGCTAGAAAAGCTGACCAACTGGAACTTGAATTAAAAACAGCAAGACCAGGAGTTATAGTTGGAAGACAGGGAAGTGGGATTGAAGAATTAAGATCTGGCATTCAAAAAACTATAGGGGATAGAACAAGGCAAGTTAGAATAAACGTTGTAGAAGTTGAACGCGTAGATGCTGATGCCTTTTTACTAGCTGAATATATTGCGCAACAACTTGAAAAAAGAGTTGCCTTTAGAAGAACTATAAGGATGGCCTTACAAAGGGCTCAAAGGGCTGGAGTCCTAGGCCTTAAAATACAAGTAGGGGGAAGGTTGAATGGTGCTGAAATAGCTAGAACTGAATGGACTAGAGAAGGTAGAGTTCCATTACATACATTGAGAGCTGAAATTGACTATGCCACACGTGAAGCTAATACAACGTACGGTGTGCTTGGCATTAAAGTTTGGGTTTTCAAAGGTGAAGTTCTCCCTAAAGAAGAACAAACTATCCCTGTGGGTGCGAGCCCTAAGAGGAAAGCTAGTAGAAGACCTCAGCAATTTGAGGATCGTTCAAATGAGAATTCATAGGAGGTATAAAAATGCTTAGTCCAAAACGTACAAAATTTCGTAAACAACATAGAGGCAGAATGAGGGGTGTAGCCTCAAAAGGTAATACTATTGCATTCGGTCAATTTGCCCTTCAAGCTCAAGACTGTGGCTGGGTAACTGCACGTCAGATTGAAGCAAGCAGAAGAGCTATGACCAGATATATCAAACGTGGTGGTCAAATCTGGATAAGAATATTTCCTGATAAACCCGTAACCATGAGACCTGCCGAAACCAGAATGGGTTCTGGTAAAGGTAATCCAGAGTTTTGGGTTGCAGTTGTAAAACCTGGAAGAATACTTTTTGAAATGGGTGGTGAAGATATCACTGAGGAAATTGCAAAGGAAGCTATGCGTTTGGCTCAATACAAACTTCCTGTAAAAACTAAATTTATCTCCATTGATAAAAATCTAGAAAATTCCTCCCAAGAAAATAGTAAAAAATCTCAAGAGGAGGTTAAACAATGAAAAACTCAGAGTCACTTAAGGAATTTAAAAAATTAAATTCTGAACAAATTACTGAAAAGATTGACCAATTACGAAAAGATCTTTTTGACTTGAGATTCAAGCAAGCTACAAGACAGCTCAATGAAACTCATAAATTTAAATTTATCAAGAAACAAGTTGCGCAATTACTCACTCTCAGTAAGAGTCAATCTGCTTCTAAAACAACTTCAGATTAATTATTAGTTATGGCACTTAAAGAAAGAATTGGTACTGTTGTCAGCGACAAAATGGATAAAACAGTTGTTGTTGCTGTTATTAACAGATATCCACATCCCACTTATAAAAAAATTGTAAGTAGAACTACACGATATAAGGCGCATGATCCAGAAAATACATGTGTTTTAGGTGATCGAGTTAAAATTAGAGAAACTAGACCCCTCAGTGCTCATAAAAGATGGGCAATAGAAGAAATTCTCAATAAAACAATTCAGGCTAAGGAGGTTAAAAAATGATTCAACAAGAAACTTATTTAACAGTTGCCGATAATAGCGGAGCAAAAAGACTCCAATGTATTAGGGTTTTAGGTTCTAATAGAAGGTATGCGCATGTCGGAGATGTAATCGTAGCAACTGTAAAAGATGCTCTTCCTAACATGGGAGTTAAGAAATCTGAAGTTGTTAAAGCTGTTATCGTCAGAACTAAAGCAACATTAAGAAGAAATACTGGTAATTCAATTAGATTTGATGACAATGCGGCAGTATTGATTAATGAAGACAAGAATCCAAAAGGTACGAGAGTCTTTGGTCCTGTAGCCAGAGAACTGCGGGATAAAAATTATACAAAGATTGTTTCTCTTGCTCCGGAGGTGATTTAAATGTTGGATTCATTAAAGCAAAAGAAAAATTTCCAGAGAATAAAAATGAGAATCAAAACTGGAGATTTGGTAAAAGTAATTAATGGCAAGGACAAAGGAAAAACTGGTGAGGTTTTAAAAACTATTCCTCTTGAAAATAGAGTAGTTGTAAAGGGAATTAACCTTAGGACTAAACATGTAAAACCAACTCAGGAAGGAGAAACTGGAAGAATACTTACAGAAGAAGCATCTTTACATGCATCAAATGTAATGTTCTTTTCAAAGGATAAAAATCTTACAAGTAAGATTGAATACTTTATTGATAAAGAGGGGGTTAAGAAAAGAAGATTGAAGAAAACTGGTGAAGTAATTGATTAATTTTTCATCAGAAACCAGATTTCAACTTTTTCTAATTTATCAATTCTGACAAAGACCAGAATTAACAAAAAATTATGACTCTAAAAAATCGCTACAAAGAATCAATAAGACCAAAACTTTTAAAGGACCTTGGTCTTAAAAATATTCATCAAGTCCCTAAAGTTGTCAAAGTCAACGTTAACAGAGGTCTTGGTGAAGCAGCTTCAAATTCGAAAGCTTTGGAAGCCTCTTTAAACGAAATGGCAACAATTACAGGACAAAAGGCCCTTGTAACAAGGGCTAAAAAAGCTATCGCGGGTTTTAAAATTCGTGAGGGCATGCCGATTGGTTGTACTGTTACTTTGAGAGGAGACAGGATGTATTCCTTTTTGGAGAGATTTATAAATCTAGCTTTACCAAGAATAAGAGACTTCAGAGGAGTTAATCCAAAAAGTTTCGATGGGAGAGGGAATTATACCGTTGGAGTGAAAGAGCAATTGATTTTTCCTGAAATCTCTTTTGATAAAATAGATTCAATAAGAGGTATGGATATAACTATTGTCACTAGTGCAAAATCAGATCAAGAAGGTAAAGCTCTTTTGCAGGAGTTAGGAATGCCTTTTAGTAAGAATTAAATTAAAACTATGTCAAATCACGATCCTATTTCAGATATGCTTACTCGAATTAGAAATGCGAGTCAAAAAAAGCATACAACCACGACAATCCCAGGTTCAAAAATGTCCTTAAGTATCGCCAAAGTGCTTCAAAAAGAAGGATTCATTTCTGATATTAATGAGGAAGGTGAAGGTTATAAATCACAAATAATACTCGGCCTCAAATATAGTGGTAAAAACAAATTTCCTACCATCCGATCTATGCAAAGAGTTAGTAAACCTGGTTTGAGAATATACAAAAATACCAGAGGTTTACCAAAAGTTCTTGGAGGTCTTGGAGTTGCCATAATTTCAACTTCTAAAGGCGTTATGAGTGATCGCGATGCTAGAAAGCAAGGCATTGGCGGCGAAGTCCTCTGCTATGTTTATTAAGGAGAATTAATCATGTCAAGAATAGGAAAAACACCAGTACTTATTCCAGAGAAAGTTACAGTTGATTTTGATGGATTAACAGTGACAGTGAAAGGCCCAAAGGGTGAGTTAAAACGTCTCATGCCTGAAGGAGTTAGTTTTGATAAGAAAGATAATACTGTTGTCGTAAGTCCTACTACAACCAAAATATATTCAAGGCAGAGACATGGTTTATGTAGAGCCTTAATTGCAAATATGGTTGAAGGGGTTACTCAAGGTTTTTCAAAGAAACTAGAAATTGTTGGCGTTGGATCAAGAGCACAAGTAAAAGGTAAAAATCTAGTTGTAAGTGCAGGATATAGTCATCCTGTAGAAATGATCCCCCCTGATGGTATAACATACAAAGTTGACAGTAATACAAACGTTACCGTATCTGGAATTGATAAGGAAATTGTTGGCAATGAAGCAGCAAAAATCAGATCAATTAGACCTCCAGAGCCATATAAAGGAAAAGGAATTAAATACCATGATGAGAGAATTCTCAGAAAAGCTGGTAAATCTGGCAAAAAATAATTTGAATTAAAAAAATGACCAAACTTTCCAGGAAATTACAAACCCAAAAAAGACATAGAAGATTAAGAAGATTCTTAATAGGGGATGCAACGCGTCCAAGATTATCTGTTTTTCGCTCTAATAACCATATTTATGCTCAGGTCATAGATGATAGCGCTCAAACAACTATTTGCTCAGCTTCGACTGTTGATAAGGAATTGAGAGAAAAATCTGAGAAATTATCTGCTGATTGTAATTCTTCTTCCATTGTTGGAAAATTATTAGCAAAGAGAGCGATAAAAAAAGGTATTAAGCAAGTAATTTTTGACCGTGGAGGTAACTTATATCACGGTAGAGTAAAGGCACTTGCAGACGCTGCTCGTGAAGCTGGCCTAGAATTCTAAATCTTAAATTTTTACTATGACTGACACTCCAACAAAACAAGAAATTCAATCCAAGAACGATAACGTTCCTGGAGCTATGCCCGTAGAACAAAAAAAGAATAATCGTAATGATCGAAAAAGAAATAGAAGAGGTGATTCAAAAAATCTTGAGAGAGATTCTGATTGGCAAGAAAGAGTTGTTCAAATTCGACGTGTTTCTAAGACTGTTAAGGGTGGAAAAAAAATGAGTTTTAGAGCAATTGTTGTTGTAGGTAATGAGAAAGGTCAAGTTGGAGTTGGAGTTGGTAAAGCAGGGGATGTCATTGGTGCTGTGAGAAAGGGAGTTTCAGATGGTAAAAAGAATCTTGTTAGGGTTCCCTTGACCCCAAATAATTCAATACCGACTTTATCTAAGGGTCGAGATGGTGCTGCTAATGTACTAATTAGACCAGCTGCTCCAGGTACAGGTGTAATTGCTGGTGGTTCAATAAGAACAGTTTTAGAATTAGCCGGCATAAAAAATGTCTTAGCAAAAAGATTGGGTAGTAAAACACCTTTGAATAATGCAAGAGCTGCTATGGTAGCTCTTTCTCAATTAAGAACACACAAATCTGCCTCAAGGGAGAGAGGCATCTCACTTGAACAGCTCTATTCTTAAAATTATGACTTCAACACTAAATACACTTAAATCAAACTCTGGCTCGAGAAAGAAAAAACTAAGAAAGGGTAGAGGAATTGCAGCCGGTCAGGGTGCATCATGTGGTTTTGGAATGAGAGGACAAAAGTCACGTTCTGGAAGACCTACTCGTCCAGGTTTTGAAGGTGGCCAAATGCCTCTATATAGAAGAGTTCCAAAATTAAAGCACTTTGAAATAATTAATCAAAAGAATTTTTCCATAATCAATTTAGAAAAATTAAATGATTTCAAAGATAACGATACTGTTAATTTAGACTCACTAGTTAAGAAAGGATTGATCTTCAAGCCAAAATTTCCTTTAAAAATCCTTGGTAACGGAAAAATTAATGTGAAGCTAAAAGTTCAAGCTCACGCATTCACAAGAGTTGCAAAACAAAAAATTGAGGATGCGGGTGGATCTTGCGAGCTTATAAATAACAAATAAATTTATTTAAATTTAATTAAGCTTTAAAATGTTTGTAAACAAAAGTAGAAATCCTAGCGCTTCAGAAATTCTCTCTCAATTATTTTTAAATAAAGAGCTTAGGAGTAGAGTTTTAACAACTTTAGGCCTTCTTCTTTTAGTAAGACTTGGTATCTATATCCCCATGCCTGGTATTGATAGGGTTGCATTTAAAAGTTTTATAGATCAAGGGGGGCAATTAATAGGTTTTTTAGATATATTTACTGGCGGAGGGATTTCAACCCTTGGAATATTCGCATTGGGTATTCTTCCTTTTATCAATGCTTCAATTATCATTCAGCTTCTTACAGCTTCATTGCCTGTTCTTGAGGATTTACAAAAAAATGAAGGAGAAGCAGGTAGAAGAAAAATTTCTCAAATTACGAGATATGTTTCTTTAGGATGGGGGTTTCTGCAGAGTATTATTTTTTCTTTAATTCTTAGACAATATGCAATTGAGGGGATAAGTGAAACTACGTTTGTTTTGCAAACCTCTATTGCTTTAGTTACTGGCTCAATGTTGGTAATGTGGTTTAGTGAAATTATTACAGAGAAAGGTATTGGGCAAGGAGCTTCACTAGTAATTTTTTTGAATATTGTATCGACCTTACCAAAAGCTCTAAGTTCCACGATTGAAAAAGCTCAAACTGGAGATCGTGGAGATGTGTTAGGAATAGCAGTTTTACTTGGAGTATTTTTACTGACAATTGTCGGAATAATTTTTGTTCAGGAGGGAGCTAGACGTATTCCTATTGTTAGTGCAAAAAGGCAAATAGGAAATTCAACATTACTTCCTACAAGGCAAAGTTACTTACCTTTAAAATTAAATGCAGGTGGAGTTATGCCTATTATCTTTGCTTCTGCTTTAATTTTCCTACCAATAACTATTGCAAATGTTACAGGTAATCCAGTCTTAATTAAATTAGCAAGTAGTTTAAATCCAGGGTCTTCAAATCCATGGCCATATGCTCTTACATTCTTCTCTTTAATTTTGGGATTCTCTTACTTTTATGCGTCTCTTACAATTAATCCAGTTGATGTCGCTTCAAATTTAAAGAAAGGAGGAGTAGCAATTCCAGGAGTTAGACCAGGAACTAATACAGCAAACTACTTATCAGGGATACAAAATAGATTGACATTATTAGGGGGATTATTTCTTGGATCAGTAGCAATAATCCCAGCAGCAGTTGAGAGAGCTACTAATGTTCAGACTTTTCAAGGGTTAGGAGCAACTTCATTGCTTATTCTTGTGGGTGTGGCTATTGATACTGCCAAGCAAATTCAAACTTATGTTATTTCTCAAAGGTATGAAGGACTAATAAATAATTAATGAAAAAACACATACTATTTTTAGGAGCTCCTGGAGCAGGGAAAGGCACTCAAGCAGAATTACTTTGTCAAACTAATTCTTATACACACCTCTCTACAGGCGAATTATTAAGAAAAGAAATCGAAATGAATTCTATTCTTGGTAGGCAGGTAAAAGATATTATGAATCGAGGTGAACTTGTTAGTGATGAACTTGTTTTAGAGATAGTAAAACAAAATTTAGATAAGGATAATAAGGGCTGGATTCTAGATGGCTACCCAAGAAATTTATCTCAGGCAAATTCATTGAATGAGGTCTTAATTAAAATAAATCAACCCTTAGAAGTAGTTTTTTTCTTAGATATTCCAGAAGAAGTTCTAATTAAACGTTTGCTTTTAAGGGGGAGAAAAGACGATACAGAAGAGACTATCAGGACAAGAGTTAATATTTATAAAAAAACCACAGAACCATTGATTCAATATTTTAAAGATCTTTCATTGCTAGAATATATTGATGCTGATAGAGATTTAAAAACCATTTCCTCTGATATCAACCAAAAAATGGCTTGATGATGATGTAGAATATAATATTAATGTTTTATTTGTAAAACCCTATGAAGGTCAGATCCTCAGTCAAAAAAATTAGCCCTGACGATCAGATCGTGAGGAGAAGAGGTAAAATCTATGTTATTAACAAGAAAAGACCTCGCAATAAACAGCGTCAGGGTTAAATTTCAACCCTTCTAATTCAAACTTTTACTTACTTAGAAAACGTGGCTAGAATTGCAGGAATTGACATACCTCGCGAAAAGCGAGTTGAAATTGCACTTACATACGTCTATGGAATTGGTCTAACTAGATCAAAGCTAATTCTCGCTAATACGGGAGTAAATCCAGATATTCGTGTCAAAGATCTTTCAGATTCTGATGTACAAAAACTTAGAGGTGCTACAGAGGAATTTACTTTAGAGGGAGATTTGAGAAGAAAAGAGGGAATGGCCTTAAAACGTCTACAAGATATAGGATGTGTGAGAGGAAGAAGACACAGAATGAGTCTTCCAGTAAGAGGTCAAAGAACTAGAACTAATGCACGAACAAGAAGGGGCTCAAGAAAAACAGTTGCTGGAAGAAAAAAATAATTAACTAAATTTATTCATCAACACCAGTATTTTATTAAAACATCATGGCAGCAACAGTAAAAAAAACAGGTTCAAAGAAATCCAAACGTAATGTACCGAATGGTGTGGTACACATTCAAAGCACTTTTAATAATACGATTGTCTCAATTACTGACACTTCTGGTCATGTAATTTCTTGGTCTTCTGCAGGAGCCAGTGGATTTAAAGGGGCTAGAAAAGGAACCCCATTTGCAGCTCAAACAGCTGCTGAAGCAGCAGCAAGAAGAGCACTCGATCAAGGTATGAGACAAATAGAAGTATTAGTTAGAGGGCCAGGCTCAGGTAGGGAAACGGCCATAAGAGCTTTACAAGTGGCCGGTTTAGAAATAACTCTAATAAGAGATGTAACTCCATTACCTCATAATGGATGTAGAAGACCTAAGCGGAGACGCGTTTAAGTCTTAATCATTCTCCACCCCCCCCTCAAAAAAACTTTTAACCTTATTTTTTTCCGTGTTGCAATACCAGATTGACAGAATCGACCATCAAATATCAGATGATCGCTCCCAAACAGGAACTTTTTTAATTGGCCCTTTAGAAAGGGGACAAGCTACAACTTTGGGTAATTCGCTTAGAAGAGTCCTTATGGGAGGACTTGAAGGAAGTGCCGTTACAGCTGTAAGAATAGCAGGTATTAACCACGAATATGCAACTATTCCTGGAGTTAGAGAAGATGTTTTAGATATTCTTCTCAATTGTAAGCAACTATCAATTAATAGTTCTAATCCAGAACTTGAAATCGGAAGGTTAGTTGCCAGTGGTCCTATGGAGGTCAAGGCAAATGATATTCAATTCTCATCTCAAGTTGAAATTGTTGATGGTGAAAAACCTATCGCAACTATTCAGGAGGGCCATAACTTAGAGCTAGAAATACATGTGGAAAGAGGTGTTGGATATAGACCTGTAGATCGTAGGAATGAAGAAACAACTGCTATTGATTTACTTCAAATAGATGCTGTATTTATGCCAGTAAAGAGGGTGAATTTTACGATTGATGAAACTACTGTTGCAGAGGGTGGAACTGGTAGAGAGAGATTAAAAATGGAAGTAGTGACAGATGGCTCAACTAGTCCAGATGATGCCATTGCTGAAGCGGCAAACCAATTAATAGAGCTCTTTCAACCACTTGCCACCGTCACAATGGTTGAGGAAATCCCTGAGGAACCTGAACCATCCCCTGAAGCTCAAATTCCTCTTGAAGAACTAAATTTGTCCGTTAGAGCGTATAATTGTTTAAAAAGGGCTCAAGTTAACTCAGTTTCAGATTTAATGGGGTTTAGCTATGAAGACCTCCTTGAAATTAAGAACTTTGGCTCGAAATCTGCAGATGAGGTTATTGAAGCTCTTGAGCGTATAGGCATTTCTATTCCACAAAGTAGAACCTCCGTTTAACTATTTTTTTTGATTATGAGACACCAACTTAGAATTCCGTTATTGAGTAAACCTGCTGATCAGAGGAAAGCACTTTTAAGAGGTTTAACTACGCAGTTAATTAGGGAAGGTAGGGTAACAACAACAAAGGCTAGGGCAAAAGCTTTAAGAAACGAGGCTGAAAGGATGATTTCTCTTGCTAAAGACGGTAGTTTGGCTTCAAGAAGAAGAGCTATTGGATATATATATGATAAGAAATTAGTTCATTCATTATTCGAAAAAGCAAAGGAAAGATATGGAGACAGGGAGGGAGGTTATACAAGGATAGTCAGAACCGTCTCTAGAAAGGGAGACAATGCACAAATGGCTATAATTGAGCTTGTTTAATTTAATAAATAAAGGGCTTTTCTAGAAAATAAAACTTTTGAAAAGGGTAGCTTTATTAATTCAATATGATGGATCCAAATTTTCAGGATGGCAAAGACAAAAAAATGCAATTACAGTTCAGGAAACTCTAGAAAAAGCTCTTTCAAAAATTACACTCCATCCTGTAAATACTTTTGCAGCAGGTAGAACTGATGCTGGGGTTCATGCATCAGGGCAAGTAGTTCACTTTGATATTGATAATATTATTCCAGGCAATCGTTACTCAGATGTACTTAATAATCTTTTACCCTCAACAATAAGAATCTTGGAATCAGTTGAAGTTAAGGATAATTGGCATGCATGCTATACAGCAATGTATAGACATTATCGATATGTCATCAATAACAGTAAGTTCTCGAACTTGTTCATAAATAACTGGTCATGGCATAGGTATCAAAAAGTGTTAGATGAAGTTCTTATGTCAAATGCATCAAAGGAGATGGTAGGAGAGCATGATTTTTTTGCTTTTCAGAAAACTGGAAGCAACAGGACAACCTCAATTACAAAAATAAAAAATATAGATATTAAAAGAGTGGAGGATTTAATTTTAATAGACATTAAAGCTACTGGTTTTCTTTATGGAATGGTCCGTTTAATTGTTGGTCAATTAGTTTTAGTTGGTGAAAAAAAAATATCTCCAGAAATTTTCACAGATAGATGGGTTAATAAGAGGAAAAATGATGTTAAAGAATCTGCTCCAGCTAAGGGCTTGTGCTTTGTAAATGCTGTTTATGAAGTAAATGTTTTTAAGAAGATTAATAAACATGATTTTTTCCCAGTTTTTTTAATTAAGGGTTTTTCTTAACTAAATTTGATTAAATCAAGTTATTTTGTCTAAAAAAAACCAAAATTATTGTTTAATACTCCTCCAATAAGGTAAAATTAAAAACTGAATTAAATTTATTTGTATAAGTTTGGTAAATGAATAAAACAATTACTCCGTCTTTAGAAACTATTAAAAGAAATTGGTTTTTAGTTGACGCAAAAGATAAGACACTTGGGAGACTTGCTACTGAAATTGCAACTGTTTTAAGAGGAAAAAATAAACCAACATTTACACCTCACTTAGATACTGGGGATTTTGTTATTGTTATAAATGCCGAACAAGTTGAAGTTACTGGAAAAAAAGCATCACAAAAGTTATATAGAAGACATTCTGGCAGACCAGGAGGAATGAAAATTGAAAAATTTGAGTCTCTTCAAGAAAGAATTCCAGAAAGAATTATTGAGCAAGCCGTTAAGGGTATGCTTCCTCACAATTCTCTAGGAAGACAGCAATTTAAAAAACTAAAAGTTTATAAAGGGGCTGATCATCCTCATGCTGCCCAGAATCCTGTATTATTGAATAGTTAATTTATTAAAATGAATAGTCAAATAAAAAACAAAGCTGTTTATTGGGGGACTGGAAGAAGAAAAACTTCAGTAGCCAGAGTTCGCTTGATTCCAGGGAATGGACAAATTAAAATTAATGGCCGTTCTGGAGATGATTACTTAAACTTTAATCCTCTGCACTTAAATTCAATAAAAGCCCCTTTGCAAACGTTAGGCCTAGAAAATTCTTATGATATTTTTGTTAATGTTTTTGGTGGTGGATTGACAGGTCAAGCAGACGCTATTAAGCAAGGTGCAGCAAGAGCACTTTGTGAATTATCCCCAGACAACAGGAAACCTCTAAAAACTGAAGGCCATCTAAGTAGAGATCCTAGAGCAAAGGAAAGAAGAAAATATGGTCTTAAAAAAGCTAGAAAAGCTCCACAATTTTCCAAACGTTAAAGAAATTTCAATCATGCCAAAATCAGAAATCCACCCAAAATGGTATCCAGATGCAAAAGTTATTTGTAATGGAGAAGTTGTAATGACGACAGGTTCAACGCAGCCTGAACTACATGTTGATGTATGGAGTGGTAATCATCCCTTCTTTACTGGAACTCAGAAAATTCTTGATACTGAAGGTAGAGTTGATAGGTTTATGAAAAAATATGGAATGGGTTCAGCTAATTCAAATACATCTGAAGAGCAAAAAGAAGAAAAAGATTCTAATAAATAGATTTTTCAAAATTAAGCATAATTTCAATTGGAATACTCAACACTAATCGCAAGGTTGAAAACTGCTTTGGAAAGTTTTAAAAGTTTAGAAGTGCAGCTTGCAGATCCTGATGTAGCTAATGATCCTAAAAAATTAGAATCAATAGCTAGAGAAAGATCAAAATTGGAACCTTTGGTGATTGATTTTAATAAGTTGATTGATACTGATAAGGAAATTGAAGATTCAAAAAATCTATTGAAAGAGAATAGAAATGATAAAGAGATGGAATCTTTAATAAATGAAGAGTTAATTAATCTTGAGGAATCCAAGAATAAACTTATTCAAAAAACAACAATCGCTTTATTGCCTAAAGATCCGAGAGATGAGAGAAGTGTAATGTTAGAAATCAGAGCCGGTGCCGGTGGTAACGAAGCTTGTATATGGGCGGGTGATTTAGCGAGAATGTATGAAAGATACGGACAAAAAAATGGATGGTCTGTAAAACCTGTTAGTGCTTCCGAGGCGGATATGGGAGGATTTAAGGAATTAGTTATCTCGGTAAAGGGTGATTCTGTATATAGTCAACTGAAATTTGAGGCTGGTGTACATAGAGTTCAAAGAGTTCCAGCTACTGAATCACAAGGTAGAGTACACACTTCTACAGCAACAGTAGCTGTCATGCCTGAGGCTGATCCTGTTGAGGTTAAGATTGACCCTACTGATTTAGAAGTTGGTACAGCAAGATCAGGAGGTGCGGGTGGACAAAATGTTAATAAAGTAGAGACTGCTATTGACCTTCTCCACAAGCCCACTGGAATAAGAGTATTTTGTACTCAAGAAAGATCGCAATTACAAAATCGCGAACGAGCAATGGAAATTTTAAGAGCTAAATTATATGAAATTCAATTAAAAGAAGCTAATGCAAAAGAGAGATCGCAGAGGCTTTCACAGGTTGGAACAGGCGATAGGAGCGAAAAAATTAGAACTTATAACTTTAAAGATAACAGGACAACTGATCATAGATTAGGTTCTAATTTTTCACTTGAACCAATTCTTGCTGGTCAATTGGATGAAGTTATTGATGCATGCATAGCACAAGAACAAAAGAGAATGATGGAAAATTTTAATAATGAAGTCGATTAAAATTTTATTTATATTGCAACGCCTATTACATATTTACTCCATTCTTTATGTCTGCCAGAATCAATTTGTCTTGTCGCCTCAAAATTAAGATTACTTAGTGGACGGTAAGGTTTACGCTTTAAAGGCATATTTGCTTCTTCTGGAGTCCGATTACCTTTTTGGACGTTACATCTAAGACATGCCGTAGTAACATTTTCCCAGTTATCAGTCCCACCTCTGCTTCTAGGGAGAACATGATCGATTGATAAATCACTACCCCTATAGTTACAGTATTGGCATGCATTATTATCCCTAAGAAGAATATTTTTTCTTGTTAAGGAAACTTCTCTAAAAGGTACTTTTACGTAGTAACGAAGTCTTATAACTGTAGGTAATTTTCTGCCGCAATGTATTGAATAAGATTTATCTTCCTCTAAACTTTCTGCTTTACCTTTTATCATTAAAATAACTGCTCTTTTCCAAGAAGTAATGTTTAAAGGTTCATAAGATGCATTTAAAACTAGAGTCTGGCCCATGCCAAAATACAATTTACATGTCATGCTAACTGTATATTTCAATAAACGCATATAATTGTGCAAAGTTAATGCAAATTCAGCAAACAATTCAGGGATTTAATTTTGACAAAAATTCAACTTTTGAAAAAGATATAGATCCGAAACAAAGAGCATGGATTGAAGTTAGTGGAAAAGCATTGGAATCAAATGTCAGACAGTTAAGATCAAAATTAAGTAAAAGCTGTCAATTTATGGCAGTGGTTAAAGCTGATGGATATGGACATGATGCGAAAGTAGTTGCTGAATATGCTATCAAAGGTGGGGCTTCCCAACTAGGAGTTGCAACTTTAAAAGAAGGTATTAAGCTTCGTTCTTCTGGGATTAAAAAACCAATTCTTATCCTTGGTAATCTTTATACGAAAAGGGATTTAATAATATCTTTTAAAAATGATCTTATGCCAACTATCAGTAGTTTAAGAGAATGTTTAATTTGTAATAATATTGGTAACCACTTTGGTTTGAGATTTCCTTTACATTTAAAAGTTGATACAGGAATGTCAAGATTAGGGTTTGAATATAATAAATTTGTTCAGCAATTTGAAAAAATAAAATCTTTTGAAAATATTTCTATAGAGGGGATTTACAGTCATTTATCATCTGCAGATGATAAAAACTCATCAGAAGCTAAAAGTAGTTCGCAATTGCAAAGAAAGAAGTTTGAGGAATTATTAAACCAAATAAATATTGATAGGAATCACAATATTAAGATTCATTTGGCTAATTCTGCGGGCATGCTTCTAAATAAAGATTTTCATTTTCATATGGTAAGAGTTGGGCTTTCTATGTATGGATATAGTCCTATTTCGACAATTCATAAAAATTTATCGCTTAACCCAGCTTTATTTTTAAAGGTCAAAGTAGCGTTTATAAGAATTATTGATAAAGGGGTAAGTGTAAGTTATGGAGGAAAATTTGTTAGCAGTAGAAAAACTAAGTTAGCTGTATTAAGTATTGGTTATGCCGATGGAGTCCCAAGGAAACTCTCAGGAAAGATAAATGTTATGCACAATAGTAAACTTTATCCGCAAGTTGGTTCTATAACTATGGATCAAATGATGGTAGACATAACAGGTTCAAATGATATTAAAATTGGTAGTACGATGCTATTGTTAGGATCTGACGGAGACAAAACAATTTCTCCCGTTGACTGGGCAAGAGAATCTAACACTATTCCATGGGAAATTATTTGTTCGTTTAAAAATAGATTGCCAAGAGTTCAGGTTGATTAGACATTTCGATTAAATAAAAAATTTTGAATGTTTGCAAAAATATTGATAATGTATAAGAACTGGAGAGGTGGCTGAGTGGTTGAAAGCGGCTCCCTGCTAAGGAGTTACAGGAGGTAACTTTTGTCGAGGGTTCGAATCCCTCCCTCTCCGTCCCAATCTGTTGCCTGAGGATGTGACGAAATAAAAAAATCAGTAATAGCAGAGGGTATTGATAATTCTTTAAGCCTATGGCTGTCTCACAATGCCATAATTTACTAAATCATGTTGTGAGCTATGTTGTGAGGCTAACAATTTTTAGATTTTTATTTTCTCAAGTAATAGTAATCCTTTTGCAGAGAAATGTTGTGAGTAAAAATAAAAATTTATAAATTTGATTGTCTAACGTTGCCTATGGTTGCCTAGCGTTGCCAAATATTTCCAGTCCGATTTCCTCCCTCACCGTATTATTGAAGAGCATCGTATATGATACGCCCTAGTAGCAATTTATAGTGATATGTTTCCATAAATAGAAAGATCAGAGACCTTCTTTTATGTTCACAATCTTCTGAATGCTATTATTGCTTAATTTATAAAATTAATGTCTACAGTAATTTTTACTTCCAGTTCACTTAGACATAAAGCATTTGCAGCGATTATAAACAATAATATAAACTTAGATTTAGTAAAAGTTTTTCATGAAGAAGGTTCGCCTCTGAATGAATTGGTAGAGAAAAGGAAAAATAATGTTGTTGAATTAGGTCATTTAGAAGCAAGATCGCTTGCAGAAAAAGATTTCTTCGAACTATACATAAATATGCAAAACAAAATAAAATCTATCTCAGATATTGTTCCAAAGTTTTGGTTTTCAAGTAAAGATTGTCTTGAGATTCTAAAAGAAATAAATCCAAGGCAAATTTTGGTTTTCGGTACGTCAATAATAAAAGGCGAAATTATTAATACCTTTAAAAGGAAGATTTTGAATCTCCATTTAGGTTTAAGTCCTTATTACAGGGGTGCAGGTACTAATTATTTTCCTTTTGTAAACAATGAGCCTGAATATGCAGGAAGTACTTTTATGTATCTTGATGAAGGCATTGATACTGGAGAAATCATACATCAAACAAGACCAATAATTAATGTTACTGATTCATTTCATCAATTATCAAATAGATTCTTAATTCATTCTTTTAAGACCTATTCAAAAATTGCTGAGAGAAACTTGCAATTTGGTTTAGAAGATCCTGTAAAAAATAATACTAATAAAAATAGTAAAAGGCTAATTTATAAAAAATCTGACTTTTCTAGGGAAAGTGTAATTAAAATGTATAATAATTTTCAAAACGGTATGCTTGATCAATATCTTTTAAATCAAAAAGATAGATGCAATAATGTACCTATCAGGGAACAAGATTGGCTTAAAACTTGAAATTATGAAAGCATTAATGTTCCATTATGTAAGGAAATTTGATTTAAATTTTCCCTATTCAAAACATAAGGAAATTGATGATTTCGCAAAAGAAATAAAAAATTTAATTAGTTTAGGTTATGAATTTAAAAATGTAACTGAGGCAATTAATTCTCTCAAAAAAGATGAAGATTTAAATAAAGTCATTTTGCTTACTTTTGATGATGGATTAAAAGACCATTTAAATGCAGCAAAAATCTTAAAAAATTTAGGTATTACTAAAGGTACATTTTATATACCTACTCAACCCTATTTAAATAATGAAATACTCCATGTTCATAAGGCACATTTAATATTATCTAAAGAAGGTGAAAATTCATTAGATTTGCTTTTTGAAGCATGTAATCATTTAGATATTTCAATAACAGATCATAATAATTATGAGATTGAAAAAGAAAATTATAAAAATGCTTATTCAAGATTTGATGCTAATACAAAAATAAAAGAGTTCAAACGTTTAATTAATTTTTATGGATCAATTGGAGTGAGAGATGTTTTACTTAATGAAATAATAAGAAAATTAGGAATTTTAAAAAAAGCTGAGGATTTATATCTCTCATTTGATGAAATTAAAGAAATATCTGAAATGGGTTTTGAGATAGGAAGTCATGGAGTATCACATACTTTATTATCAAGATTAGATAAAAAAAACCAAAAAGAAGAATTATCTAGTTCAAAGAAATTTCTTGAAGACTTAATCTCAGAAGATATTAATTCATTTTGTTATCCATATGGAGGGAGAAAAAGTTATAACCAAAATACTTTAAGATTATTGAAAGAAGTTAATTACCATAATGCAATTTCAGTAGAACAAAGAAGTATTAATAAGGAGACTATAAAAAATAATCTATTTGAGATTCCTAGATATGATTGTAATCAAATTAGGGAACTATTTTTAAAGAGATAATCCTTTTTTTTAATGCAATATTTTATCTACTCGGCAGAGTGAGACTCTGCTATTGTTGATTTTTGATATTATCAAACTTCCTTTTTGAAAATTATTCTGCGAGAACTATACCGTCCTATATCTTTCAAATTAGGTAGACCAAATTGCAGTAAAAGCAGAGGGTGTTGGATTCAGGGAAGAAAATCCTCCTTCCTTATTTTTTATACTTCCCTTTAGCTCCAACTAGTTCTAATTGCTTTCAAATAGTTTCACTCTAAACTCCTCCTTCTCATTAATTGATAAATATTTTTTGAATTTATATTTTTTAAAATAATTCAAGATTAATATTTTTTAGGTCATTAATAGAATTTAAAATCAAGTCTGCGCCTGCTTTCTCTAGATTTTTTTCGTATGAATTACGTTCTTTTAATCGGGAATTTAAATGTAAATGAGGAGGAGCTATTCCAATACTTATAAATTTCTGAGAAGGTATTTCCTTCCTGGCATTTATAACCGTATTAATATCTGCAATAGTATCGCCAACATAAGCAATGGGAATATTTGATGCGCCAAGTTTATTCCCAATAAGCTTTTTTGATAATCTAATCAAACCTTCAGGATTAGGCTTATCAGGAGCATCTCCCATAGATATTAATGGGGGTGATTTTAATCCAATTCTTTTTTCTAAAACAAATTTTGCAGAAGCAGACTCTGCACCACTCACAAAACCCCAAATTATTCCTTTTATTTCTAATGAATCAAAAAACTTTTTATCAACTAATAACTCCTCATTTGTTATGAAACCCAACCAATTTTTACTTTCTTTACTGGGATCTCCTCCAAAGTAAAACTTTTCAAAACACTTTACTATTACTTCCCTGCGCGGTATTTCAAGATTTAATTTTTCTTTTTTTATAAATCTTTTAATCAGTTCTAAACTTAAATCCCAGTCATTATTCCAAATCCCTTCATTTTTTGCATTATCAATATCTATATAACTTGGCTCCCATCCTGAAAATTTGTGAACTGTTTTTTTTAATGAAAGTCTATAACTGTTTTCTACGCTGCGTATTACACCATCTATATCGAATAAAATTAAACCAATTTTTTCCAACGAATTTTTTTTTCTTTTACCAAAGATTAGTATTCTTATAAAGAAAAAGCAAAGAAAAACATTCTATTTAAAAAATTATGGATTATTTGAACTTAATTTTGTAAATATCCTCTGGGAGTGAGAAATATTTCGTCAACTAAGGTTGTTTGAGAATTGCCAATAATAATGATTGATAACATATCAATCTCCTTAAAAGGCATGGTGTTTAAAGTGAAAAAATTTTTGGTTTGATTTTCTCGCCCTACTTGTCTAGCTATTAAAACTGGAGTATCACCATGCCTAAATTGTAAACATATATCAATTACACTTTTTAGCTGCCAATTTCTTTCAATGGATTGAGGATTAAATAAAGCTATTACAAAGTCACCTACAAGAGCTCCTTCAATTCTTTTTTCTATTAAAGACCATGGAGTTAATTTATCGCTTAAGCTTACAGAACAAAAGTCATTCATAAGTGGTGCTCCACTAATCGCAGCCGCTAATTGAACACTACTTATACCTGGATGTACTTCAAAGTAAGGTCTATATTCTTTTTTGATTTTTTGAAGTAATTCTAAAAGTAAACCTGCCATGCCATAAAATCCAGATTCACCCGAAGAAATTAAAGCCACTTTTATTCCTTCCTCAGCTAGTTTAATTGCTTTACTACATCTCTCTTTTTCTTCAGTAAGTTTACTTTCAATTAAAACTTGGTCACTCCTTTTTAATGACTTAATTAAATCTAAATACATTTTGTATCCGATCCAAACGGTACATCTTGAAAGTGCTTTTTTTGCATTACTGGTTAGGAAGGAGATATCACCAGGCCCACTTCCAATAATATGTATTTCGCCATGGGTTGGATTATATTGATTTTTTGATTCTGCTACAGCGATAGTTACTGCCCCAGATTGATTTTTAAAAATTCTTTTTTCTTCTAATAATTTTGATTCTTCTCCTGCTGCGAGTAAGCAAGATGCTTCTGCTACAGAGGGGATGCCAATTTCCTTTTCTACAACACTTGAAGGATTTGGAACAATTATTGTTGAAAGATCTTCTTTACTAAAAAACTTTATAGGTAAGTTTTCTTCTTCCGCAAGTTCTAAAATTCCTTTCTCATCTTTTTTAATATCAATAGTTGCAAATCCAGCAATTGATTGCCGTGATAAATTTCCTGACTCCAAAAAATTATTTAGAGAATTTTCTATTAATTCTTTGTTCGTATTTCTCTCGCATCCAATACCAACCCATAATACGGGCGGATGCCAAGTAGTTTCATGATTTTTGAATATGCTTACATGAAATGTTGAATCTGGTTTTTCAGTTTCTATTTCATAAATTTGATTAATAATCTCAGCTGATTCTGAAGTTTTCCATAAAGTATTACCAGATAATTGTTTGCAAAATATTTCTTTGTAATTAGCTTGTTTAATTACTAGTTTTGACCAATCATTTATGTTGCCAGATCTTTTCCAACCCCATTGATTCCCAAATGCATCAAGATTTAAGAAGCTTTGATCAATAGAATTATTAGTCTCTATTATTTCGCCACCAAATAAATTAGCAACTTGACATGCAATATTTTGAGTATTTGATTGATGTAAGCCAATTAAAGGAACTATCTTGGAACATTTGTTATCTAAAACTATTACACCTGGATCTTGATCTTTAGAGGTTAAAAAAGAATTTATTATGCGTATTGATGCAGCAATTGAGCCTATAAAAATTATTAAATCCACCTCCTGCCATTTTTTAAGTAAGATGTCTCTAGGTTTTTGTACTTGAATAGTTTCATTTTCCTTTCCATCATCTTTTGAAGAACCTGCAATATATATATCGTTGACAAATTCGGTTTTTTTAAGCCTTTTTAAAATTTCTTTTGAATTATTAGATAGACCTATAGCAATACCTTTCAAATCAGAAACTATTGATAGTAACTTTGAAATTATATCCTGTCGCTGGATTTTAAAAATTTTCTTTGAAATATAAAAAAAAATTTAAGAAATTTATATAAATTTTGAGTAAAAATACTCATAATATAGTCATAGACAAGAATTTAACAAAATATTCATATAGTAACAATCATTAGAACATTTGTTACGTTAATGCATAACGAAAGAATCTTTGCCTTATTATTTTTGAAACGAATATCTAAAGTTCCGAGGGATTCGTTTTCTTGAACATTATCATTAAAAATAGGTTCAAGATCCGATCAATCGGCTTTAATGTCAATTATTTTCGAGGTGCTAGATGACCATCAGCCCACCAGAAAGTGGAGAAAAAAACAAAAAAGTTTTGGAAGATCCTGTCAAGGCCGATCCAAGACCTATTGATTTTGCCAAATTAGATAAGCCAGGATTCTGGTCAAGTAAATTATCTAAAGGTCCAAAAACTACAACTTGGATCTGGAATTTGCATGCTGATGCACATGATTTCGATGTGCATACAGGCGATGCTGAAGAAGCAACAAGAAAAATCTTCTCAGCTCATTTTGGACATCTTGCAGTCATTTTTATATGGATGAGTGCTGCATTTTTCCATGGAGCAAGATTTTCTAATTACTCAGGTTGGTTAGCTGATCCAACTCATGTTAAACCAGGAGCTCAGCAAGTATGGGCAATCGTTGGTCAAGAAATGCTTAATGCTGACCTTGGTGCTAACTACAACGGTATTCAAATTAGTTCAGGAATATTCCACATGTGGCGAGCATGGGGAATTACTAATGAGAGTGACCCAGATAATCAAAAAAAGCTTCGACGCAATCGTTGATCATCTCAAAATAGCGGG